>NZ_AUTL01000124.1:0-38393 GCF_000498015.1 Pseudoalteromonas sp. TAE79 | reverse complement strand
CCTGCCATTAAACTTGGTTGTTCAACCACTAAAGGGTAAAAGTCGTTACGACACGCACTAAATACAATCACAGCTTTAGAGATTGCTAAGCGTTCAATAACCGATAAAAAATGGCTGCGTGTTTCGCTACTAAATATAGGAGAAGAAAGCAGTACTTCTAAGCGGTCAATAAATAAAAATAACTGGGGTGTTTTAAGTTGTGTAGAGGCTTTACTAAGTGCAGCTTGTATGGCGTTAATTACGCCATCTATTGCCAATTCTAGTTGCTCTGCAAGTGTTTGCGCGCTTAATCCTTCAAACACAGGCTGGGCGTTTATATCCCAATCAAGTAATGCAGAAGCTAAGTCTAGAAAAAGTCTATTTTTATGCACATCTGCAAAGTCGATCTGGGTGTAGGAAATAACCTCGATGCTATTATAGCCTCGCTCATCTAGCAGTTTTGGTAAAATTCCAGCATTAACAAGCGAGGATTTACCTGTACCACTAGGGCCAAGTATTAAGCAAAAAGCACGACCGTAATTTACCTGGCTAGATATCCTTTCCAGCAGGGTAGCTATAGATTGGGTACGGCCAAAAAAAACGTGGGTATCATTTGGGTTATATGCACGCAGGCCTAAGAAAGGGGATCCTCCCTGCCATGTACTTTTAGTGCTTGGGATAGGATCTGCTAACGGAAAAGATAATTTTGCAATAATGCGGTAGCCACGTTTACGGATAGTTTCAATATAATGTGGTTCATTGGCTTTATCACCGAGCGCTTTTCTTAGTTGAGTGATAGTTTTATGTAATGGATTATCGCCAATATCAGTATTTTTCCAGCATTTATTGAGCAATTCATCGCTGCTTACAATGTCGCCATTTTGTTGACACAAATGCAATAAAACTTCCATCGCTTTGGGCTCTAACTGTTTGGCTTTACCAGTGAGTTGAATTGAGTTAGTTGAAGGTGTTACTTGCCAATCGCCTAGGTAGAAGGGGTTGCGCATCATCATTACTCATTATTGTTTTTTATTATTAAAATTAAGTGCGTATTGATATTTATTAACACTATTTATATGGCAAATAAATCTATAACACAACTATTTGAGTTTATTCTGAGCAGAGGGGGGGAGTAAAGGATGAGCTTGCAGATATGCAAGCTCAAAATAAAAATAAATTAGCTTTCTAGGTCGGCTTTGTTAATTGTAATGACGCGTTGAGGGAATGGAATTTCAATATCAGCGTTATTAATTGCTTTATAAACACCACCGTTAATAGCCAGTTTGGTTTCGATAATTTTAGTAGTAGGCACCCAATATCGGTAGCTTATTGTAACACCGCTATCGGCGAAGCGTTCAATACCCACTTGTGATAACGGATTTTGTGCGACTAATTCATGTGCTTTAAGTACGTCTTCAATGAGGCTAATCGCGTTATCAGAGCATGCACTATAAGCTATATCTATTTCACCTTTGATCAATGAGTAACTAAATGAGTTGTGAAGTATTTCACCCACTATGTGCTTATTTGGAATGGTGATTTCTACTTTTTCTTCATTGATTAAAATAGTGTAGCCAAGCTCAATTGTTTTAACTTGGCCGCTTACATTTTTAACTTCAATAGTATCACCAACAACAAAAGGTCGAGTGGCTATAATGGCAAGGCCTGCACCATAATTAGAAAGCATTCCTTGCAGCGCTAAACCAGCACCTAAAGATGCAGCACCAATGGCTGCTACAAATGGCGTAACGCTGATACCTATTTTGCCAAGTGCAATAATTATAACCATTACAATTAGCAGTACTTTTACCACGCTACTGACAAAGTTTGTGAGCGTAATATCAACGTTATGGCGGGTCATTAACGCGGCTACAAATTTGGCAAGCTTTTGTGCTATCCACAAACCAATGAGGACGATAAAAATAGCGCCAACAATTTGCATACTGTAGGTAACCATATACTCAGTAAGCATGGTGTAATATTTTTCAAACTGTTCGATTTCAGAACTGATCATAAAGCGCTCTATGTTAGGGCTATGTTGTATTTTTCCAACTATAGCAAAATGTTGACTAAAAATGGATATAACAGCGGCACTATAATCGCTGTTAATAAAGCACTTAGTGCCATTGCAACTGATGAGTAAGCGCCTACTTTTGGATGCTCAGCAATAGCAGCAGCGGTCCCAATTGCATGGCAAGCTGTGCCCATGGCAACGCCTTGAGATTCGTGATTAAAAATATTAATGAGTTTAAAAAGCATAAAACCAAATAAAGCGCCTAGTAAACCAATAAAAATAACTAAAGCCGCAGCAAGTGAGCTAATCCCTCCTAACGAGTCGGTAACAATTAAAGATATTGGGGTCGTCACACTGAGTGCGGCAACAGATGCACTTAGCTGCGCTGGCGAATTAAATAATATGCTTAGCAAAAATGCCACAACGGTTGCGTTAACAATACCTAAGCTACATGTTGCGACTATGAGTAATAGATTTTTTCGTACGTGTGTAAACTGCTGATATAAAGGAAGCGCTAGAGCCACAATTGCGGGCTCTAATAACCAGCTTAGTAATTTGCTGTGCGTGGCAAATTGCGTATAAGGCAAATTTAGATTAACGAGTAATAAAGCAATAATACTAATACTTAAAAATACGGGGTTGGTGAGCGATTTAAATACGCTGCTTTTTATACTTTGGTTTACGGCCCTTAGCGCTAAAAATAATACAATAATGAAAGGAATACTTAGCCACCATAAATTAGGCTGTAGCTCTGAAATAGCGGAAAAAGTAAAATTAGTCATTATTTTCTCTTCCCTTAAAGTACGCAATTACACTGCTAACAAGCAATAAGGTAGTTATAGGGACAAGCACCACAACTGATGCTAAAAATGCCCAGTGCAATTTTATAAGGCCGAGATGCTCAATAAATCCCACGCCAGCTGGAATGAAAAAGATAGGCATAATATTTAAAATAGGGGAGGCGCATGGTTTTACATGTTGCTCTTTTACAATACCCGATAAGAGTAAAACTAATAAAATAACCATAGCGAGTAGCGGTGCAGGAAAGCTTCCACCAATAAAGTGCATAATGAGTTTAGCGCAGGCTAAACATAGTAATATAATAGCGCTACTGAGCAGATATTTCATCAAAGTGGCTCACAGAAAAGATAAGAGCTTAACTTTAACAAATCAAACTCTTTTATGCATTGTGCAATAGTCTACCAATGCTTTGTATTTGCGTAGGTTATATCCGCTTTTCCTTTTGCTTTAGCAATTGCTTTTTTAGTGTTTGGGTTTAGCAGTAAGCGAATTTGGCTGAAAGTTTCTTTAGCGAGTATTTTTCGTTGGTTTGGTTTATAGCTAAGTTGTGTAACACGTTTAATAGCAGCAAGCGTATCGGGTGAGCGCTCAAGTAATGTATTGAGCATGTTTTGCGTGGCTTGTTGAGTATCATCGGTAAGCTGAGTAACTAAACCTAGCTCATTTGCTTGTTGTGCTGTGATTGGGTTTGCGTGGCTTGCAAGCCAAAGTGCTTGGTCACGCTTAACTAAACCGCTCATCATTACATTTGCGCCCATATCGGGGCACAAGCCCCAACGCGCTTCCATAATGGCAAGCTTGGCATCAATATGAACAATCCTGTAATCAGCACCCAGCGCTATTTGTAATCCTCCCCCTAAACAGTTGCCATCAATTTGTGCAATAACAGGCACGCTCAGTGACTGCCAGCCTAATACTACTTTTTGCGCTAAATTTTGATTGCCAGGTAACCATTTAAGCAATAATTTTATAATATTCAATGGTGCCGCCATTACGGCTGATATATCAAGCCCTGCACAAAAATGCTCGCCATCGCCTTTTATTACTACAGCACGAATACTGCGATCTCTTTTTATGTTTTTAATGGCTTTGTTTAGCTCTACAAACATTTCAAAGCTTAATGCGTTTTGTTTTTTTGCTCTGCTAAGCGTGACGGTTGCAATGCCATTTTGTTTTTCTAGTTTTATCATTACACACTCCTCTGACCTGTTAGTTGAGCTTATGTTGTTATAAGAATTAAGTAAAGTGACGGTATTTTTTAAATAAATGGAATTTATTGCTAAAGCTGTAGTCTTAAAGGGTTAGATTTAGATGAGAAAAAGCTAAACAATTAGAACTTGAGATAATAAAATTTTTTACGTTGTTATTTTAAGCTTAAATTAAAAAAGTAATCTTGATATTCAATGGGTTAGTTAAATTGTTATTTATTGTTTGAGCTGTATGCTGAATAAAGCATGACTCAGTTACAAAAAAGTCAGTGTTTTACGCTTTTTTTTATCAAAATGATGATGAGATTTGATAATATAGCGCAACTTAAAAGCTTAAGGTTAAGCACATATGTCGGGTCCACGTTTATATACGGTAGAAGAAGCTACTCACCAAGCTTATGATATTTTTTTAGAGCTAGCGCCAAATAACTTGAGTGATAAAGATGTTGAAGACTTTAATGAGTTTAGAGAAGACCTAGGCTTTATTGAAGAAGACGAGCCAGACGATCAGTGGCAAGATTTTGTTGCCCTTGAGATAGAGCCAGAGCACTTTATTCAGGTGCTAGTTGGTTTAGAATTTGAAAATGATGATGTTTTGTTTGCTAAAATTTTGATTAGTCGTGATAAAGATGCTCCGTTTTGTCATATTTTATGGAAAGAGAGTGAATAAGCAATACCGCTTATTTTTATAATTGTGTGCAGAGAGAGTGTTGTGCGTAAGTATTTATTTTTAATTTTTTTAATAATTAGCTGCCCAAGTTGGGCTGTTGATCCATTTGAAGATTTTCATGAATATGGCAAGCTCTCTGATGAAGAAATTCATGAGTTACACAAAGGTGATATGCTTTACGGTGATACTGAATTTGGTTTTATTCTAAGTAAAGGTAACACCAATTCGACCAGTTTTAAGCTCAAAGGTAATTTATACCAAGATTTTGAAAAGTGGCGTAACCAATTCAAAATAGACTCTCTTTATAAGCGTGATGAGAACGATGAAAGCGGTGGCACTGATGTTACAGCTAATCGTATTTTTGTATCAGCGCAAGGTAACTATAAAGTAGGTGTTAAAAACTCCTCATTTTTTATTTACGGTGATTACGAAGAAGATGAGTTTAGTGGACTTGATTTTAAAAGCACGGTGGCGACAGGCTATGGTGCGCGTGTATATCAAGGCTCTAAAAACAAAGTAGATATTGATATAGGACCTGGTTTATACCGTTCAGTCGCCGATGAGGATTCGGATGTGAGCGAAGATGAAATTGATAAAACCGGTTATTTAGTACGTGTTGCAATGCAGTGGGAACGTTTAGTTTCTAAGCGTACTCGTTTTAATCAAGATGTGAGTATAGAGCAGTCGCTTTCAGGTCTTAATTCTCGCTTAAAATCGGAAACCGCACTGATAAGCCAAGTGATTGGCGCGGTATCACTCAAATTTACCTACATGTATCGTTATAATTCAAAACCCGAAGATGATAAACTCAAGTTTGACTCAGAGCTGAGTGCTACATTGGTATACAGCTTTTAAGTATTTATTTAATTTAGAGAATATTATGTATCAGCATAAACAGTATGCGGTGTTTATCTTTTTTGTATTAGCGTGGATTGGCGGTTTTGTGGCGCTTGCGTGGAACTTGTTAGGCGCTGATGGACCTTTAATAATATTTACTGGGATTTTAGTGCTGGTGGGCTTTTTGTTCCATGGCCTAACAGTAAAAGTAGATGATAAAAATATTAGCTGGGCGTTTGGTCCAGGCGTTGCTGGGCAAAGTATTGAGCTTAGCGAAGTCGCAGAAGCAAAAGCAGTTCAAAACTCTTACAGGCACGGTATTGGTATGCGAATTACTCATGATGGTTGGGTATATACAGTATCTGGCTTTAGTGCAATACAGTTAACGCTCAAAGATGGCACCTTGTATAGAGTTGGTACAAACGATCAAAAAGGTTTACTAGCTGCTTTAAAAGAAAAAAACGTATCAATCGCGCTGCCTAGTAAGCCAAAAGCTGAAACGGTTAAGCGTAACAATATGATATAAAAAAAAGCGCCTTAGGCGCTTTTTCTATTTGTTTAGCAGTGCATTAGTGGTCGTGGCCACACCCACCTTCGCCATGTACGTGGCCGTGAGTTAATTCATCTTCTGTCGCATCACGTACTTCTAGTATTTCTACATCAAAGTTAAGTGTTATACCTGCAAGTGGGTTATTACCATCTACAATCACTTCTTCATCTTGGATATCGATGATCATTACTGATTGGTCACCATCATCTGTTGATGCACGAAATTGCATGCCAACTTCAATTTCCATACCTTCAAACATTGATTTAGGTACTGCTTGCATTAGGTTTTCGTGGCGCTCGCCGTAACCTTCTTCAGGTTCAACCTTTACGCTAAGCGTGTCGCCTGGTTGCTTGCCCAGCAAAGCATTTTCTAGGCCTGAAATTAAATAGCCTGTGCCAATGATAAAGTGTAGTGGCTCACCACCGAACGAGTTATCAATGCTATTGCCATCATTATCCATTACTGAATAATGCATTTTTACCACTTTGTTTGCCGCAACGATCATAGTCATTCCTATTTATTCATCTTCAAGAGAGTAGGGTAGAGGCAGAATGCTTAGCTCCACCTGAGGTGTGTGTTTTGCACGAAGTACCTGAGTTACATCAGTATCGTTTGGCAACACAACGAGGCCTGTTAATTTATTTGTTTGCTCATCAAAGCTTTGTGCAATAAGTTTACCTGCACGGCGCCAATTTTCGCCTAATTGGGTTTCTAAATCAGGCTCTAAAAGAATCCCTTCGCTTTGCCCTGAAACGATATACATTGCACGTTTATTTTTACCAAGGTACTTCATACGGGCTACTGTTTCTTGACCGGTATAACACCCTTTTTTGAAACTTATACCGCCAATAGCATGTAGGTTTACCATTTGAGGAACGTACTCGCCAATTGCATTTGCACTTAGCTGAGGCTCACCGGCAAGCATCGCTGCTTGTTGCCAAGGGGCTTCGTTATCAAGTGTGGATACGTTATCAGGCATGCTAAATTGGTTATCAACCATTATTAAAACACGGTTATCAGCTAATTTTAGCGCTTTACCATTCGTGAAATCACACGCGCTTGCATCGCCTTCAAAGCTAATATCAAGTTGTGCCAGTACATCCGATAAATCATCACCAATTAAACCAATTAAACGCTTTGAGCATTCAGTAATATCAACTTTTGCAAATACAGCGTATTTTTTAAGTTCAGCTAATGATTTTTCAACTTCAGCTTGGCTACCCGCAAGGTAGTAGCTATCTTGGTAAGAAAATAATTTAAATACACCCCAAAGTTTACCTTTGGCGCTGCAATGGCCAGCCCACAAATAATTACTGCTGGTTAATTTATTTAGATCTTGAGTGATTTGTCCGTGCAAATAAGATAATTTATCAGCACCGCAGAGGCTAATAAGTTGATGAGATAACGGACATGCATAAACGCTCGACATAAAAACCTTCTTTGCAATATAAATGAAGTGACATAATAACGCAGTTGTTACGTATGGTACAGACAAGCGCTTATTGGTGCGGGTTTATTATTTAATGAGAGATTAATAGCTGCTAAATAGGCTTGTGTTTGTTAAACTCGAGTCAATTAAGTATGAGGTTTAAAATGGTTGAAATTCATAGTAAAGCACGTATTCGTTGGGCTTGTCGTCGTGGCATGTTAGAGCTAGATGTTTTGTTTATGCCGTTTGTAGAAGAAGCATACGACTCTTTGAGCGCAGAGCAACAGGCTATCTTTCAGCGTTTACTAACAGAAGAAGACCCTGACTTATTTGCATGGTTTATGGGTCATGAAGAATGTAAAGACGAGCAGTTAAACGGTATGGTTTCGCTGATCTTAGACCGAGTTCGTGTATAGGTTTACGGTTACAAATAATAAAGCTGACCACAAACCAATTGTGGTCTTTTTTTGTATGCTCAGTTTTATATTATGTTTATTTTTAGATTCACTATTAGCTATGCTTTTTTGTTTAATAATAAATGCACTAGCTGGCTTGATAATGTGGCGCAAAGTATTAGCAATTCACCCAAATGAGGGAATTATAATATTAGAACCAAAGTTATTTAGATTTGAGGGCGAGAGCTTAAAAATTCAGGGTGAAATAAGTAACAAAAGCCGATTTTATGGTAATAATATATGGCTTCATATTAAAGGTTTTAGTAACAACCATTGGCTTATAATTTCAGCCAATGGCGTTAATGAGCAAAGTTATGCGCGTCTAAAACGTGCCACTGTCGGCGCAATTAATTGCGTTTTGGAGTCAAAATAGTCGGCGTTGGATTTTCACTTTGTTCAGGGTAATCAATAGTGTAATGCAAGCCTCTGCTTTCTTTTCGCTCCATAGCACTTCTAATAATTAGCTCTGATACTTGCACTAAATTACGAAGCTCAAGTAAGTTGTTACTTACTCTAAAGTTTGCATAGTAATCGTGTATTTCTTGCTGTAGCAACTCAACTCTATGCAGTGCTCGTTCTAAGCGTTTAGTAGAGCGTACAATACCTACATAATCCCACATAAATAAACGTAGTTCATGCCAGTTATGGGTAATAACAATTTCTTCATCTGAGTTACTAACACGGCTCTCATCCCAATGAGGAAGCGCCATCGGCTCTGGTGCATGTTCAATTTTACTTAAAATATCTTTAGCTGCAGCGTGGGCAAATACAATGCACTCTAATAGTGAATTACTTGCCATACGGTTTGCACCATGCAAGCCTGTGTAAGCAACTTCGCCAACAGCATACAAGTTATCGAGATCTGTTTTACCGTTAAAGTCGGTCATTACGCCACCACAAGTGTAATGCGCAGCAGGTACAACAGGGATTGCTTCTTTTGTTATATCAAGCCCTACACTTAGGCATTTTGCGTAAATAGTAGGAAAGTGCTCAATAATAAAGTCTTTATCTTTGTGGCTAATATCTAAATAAACACAATTGGCGCCTAAGCGCTTCATTTCAAAATCGATTGCGCGTGCCACTATATCGCGTGGAGCAAGCTCTTCACGGCTATCAAAGTCTTTCATAAACCGAGTTCCATCAGGGCGCTTTAAATAAGCCCCTTCACCGCGCATGGCTTCGGTAATTAAAAAGTTTTGTAGCTCTGGATGATAAAGACTTGTTGGATGAAATTGATTAAATTCCATGTTGGCAACTTTACAACCTGCACGCCAAGCCATTGCAATACCATCACCACTTGATACGTCTGGATTAGATGTATATAAATACACTTTACTTGCACCACCGGTTGCAAGAGCAACAAATTTAGCTGAAATGGTTTCTACCTTTTTAGCTTTTTTGTTCCACACATACATGCCTTCAATGTGTGAGCCTGTTTTTCCGGCGCTTTTATCTGTGATTAAATCAATGGCGTTGTATTGCTCTAAAAGCGTTATATTTTTATGAATTTTAACTTGGCTGATAAGTGTTGTTTGCACCGCTTTGCCTGTTGCATCGGCTGCATGCAATATACGACGATGGCTGTGACCACCTTCACGTGTTAAGTGAAAACGCTCTTTTCCTTTGCTATCAAACTCCATATCAAAGGGTACGCCTTGGTCGATTAACCACTGTAGGCAATCGTGAGCATTGCTGGCGGTATAATGAACAGCGTCTCTATCGCATAAACCGCCGCCTGCATCGAGTGTATCTTCAACATGAGATTCTATGCTGTCGTTTTGTTTATCAAATACAGCAGCTATACCGCCTTGGGCATACAAAGTAGAACCTTCGGTAAGCGCTCCTTTACTGATCACGGTAACGTTACAATAATTAGCTAGAGATAATGCAAGTGATAAGCCTGCTGCGCCGCTACCTATAATAGCGACATCTGCAATGTGATGTTTATTTTGGTTCATGTCAGAGGTACTTTGCGGTTACAATGCTCATATAGAGCAATATTTGTTTTTAATATCTGTAGTTGTATCATATTTGTCATACTACTACGTAGTGATTTTAAAGGCTTAGCGCCGTTATTATCATCTATTTTATAAAAAAATAATATTAAGCAGAACTTTTTATTCATAAAGAGGTCAGAGTATTTGTGAACAATGACGACAATATGAATAACAAGCAAAAATCAGACATAGGAGTACCGGCTCGAATGAGCGAGCAGGAATTAGATTTAGTGCTAGTAAAAAGGGTCCAGCAAGGAGATAAAAACGCCTTCAACCTATTAGTAAAGAAGTATCAAAACAAAATTGCAGGTTTGATCTCACGTTATGTATCTAACCAAGGCGATATTGCTGATGTAGCACAAGAAGCTTTTATTAAAGCTTACCGTGCACTTCCTAACTTTAGAGGTGACAGCGCCTTTTACACGTGGTTATACCGTATTGCCGTTAATTGTGCTAAAAATTACTTAGTAGCCCAGGGGCGTAAGCCGCCAGCAAATGATATAGACGCTGAAGATGCCGAGTTTTATGATTGTGCAGATTCAATGCGATCGAATGCATCTCCTGAAAACCTACTTTTAAGCGAAGAAGTACGCGCTGTTATTTTTAATACGATTGATAGTTTGCCTGAAGATCTTAAAACCGCAATCACCCTTAGAGAAATAGAAGGGATGAGCTATGAAGAAATAGCCGTGGTAATGGATTGCCCAGTCGGGACTGTGCGTTCGCGTATATTTCGTGCCCGTGAAGCAATAGATAACAAATTAAACCCATTAATAGGCGAGTCTTAGTATGACAAAAGCACACCTTAACAAGTTAGATAACGAAGCGTTATCGGCATTACTTGATGGCGAGCAACATCTAAATGATGCAAAAATTGCAGAGCAAGATGTAACTACGTTTGGCCGTTATGCGTTAATTGGTGATGCGATGCGTGCTCAAAAAAATAATAACGACATATATATTGATATTAGCGATCGCGTTGCATTAGCACTTGAAAGCGAGCCTGTTTATGCTGACTTTAGTCAGTCAAAAACACAGCCTCAAGCAATCACTGAAACAGTACAAGATAATAAAGTAGTCGCTTTTAATTGGCGCAAACCAGTTGCTCAATTAGCTATTGCAGCAAGTGTAGCGATGTTTGCTATTGTGGGCGTTAATACGCTTCCTCAAAGTAACAATGAGCAGCAAAGTGAAATTCCATTACTGCAAACCACACCGCTAGCAGGTATGGCTTCGCCAGTAAGTTATTCGTCTGAGCCTGCGCTTGAAAATGCTGAGCAAGGTTTACGTGAACTACAGCAACAGCGTATTGGTGCGTTAGTTCTTGAGCATCAACGCCAAGCACGAGTTGCGAATTCTTTAGAAACAGCGCAAACTAATACCAAAGCGTCTGAGGAAAAAAACTAATTAAATGAAAGTAATCACTTTTGTTCTGTCGTTGGTAGTAAGCTTGAATGCATTTGCCAACGACACAAATCCTGCCAAAGATTTATTACTCAAAATGGCTAATGCCGTTCACACCCGTAATTTTGACGCCTCGTTTGTGGTTGTCAAAGGTAAAACAATGGAACCCTACCGATGGGTGCATGCTTTACAAGGTGACACCGAACTTGAGCATTTAAGTTTACTTAACGGTGCTGGGCTTGAAATGGTCCGTATCGATAATCAAGTAACTTATTTTGAACCTCAGTCTGAACCATATTCTCTAAAAACAGATTCAATAGCAGGTCCAATCCCTGAAGTACTTTTTAAAGATATAGATCGCTTAAGTGCGCACTATGATTTTGTACTAGGCGGAAAAGGGCGTATTGCAGGGCGCGCAGCGCAACTTGTTCGCATTGAATCTAAAGACGAGTATAAATATAATTATTGGATTTGGCTGGATATGGAATCGTCGTTGTTACTAAAAGCCGCGTACGTTAACCATGAAGGTGAAGCCTTAGAGCAGTTACAGCTTACACACATTAGTGTGACAGAGCAGCCAGCCGGTATGCTAGTTGAAGTGCTCAATCGAAACTTTCCAACGCCTTTGCCAAACGATGCACTTATAAATGAAGATAGTACTGCCACAAACTGGAAAATCAGCTGGTTACCAGATGGCTTTGAGTTGCTAAAATCAGACAGACATAAGCTCGATTTAAATAACGAATTAACTGATTATTACTTGTTCTCTGATGGTTTTGTTGAGGTTTCTGTATTTATTCAGCGCCCATTACCAGGTAAGCGTTTAAGTGGAGCACTCACTTCTGGTGCAACGACAGTATATGTGCATAATGGCGGTAATTTTGATGTATCGGTTGTTGGTAATGTACCGAGTATGACCGCAAAAGCGATTGCAGAGTCAGTTACTCGCGCACTATAGACGATTCCGTAAGGATTGTTATGATTGAACAAACCCTCACTGTTGTGGCCCTCGATGGCCACATTGCTCATTTAGAAGCACAGCAAAAACAAGCTTGTGAAGGCTGCAATGGTCGTTGCGGCTCACAAGTGTTTGGTAAACTGTTTGGCACTGCAAAAAAAACCTTTCCTTATAAATTTGAATCCTCAGTAGAAATAGGGCAAAAGGTCACTTTGTCACTAGATGATAGTCATGTCGTTAAGCATGCTTTTGCGGTTTACATGCTACCGCTCCTTTTGAGTCTTGTTTTTGCATTTGTTGCGGCGCAATTGTTTATAGCTTCCGAAGGCTGGCAGATTTTAGCTGCTGCTCTAGGTGGCGTTACTGGCTTTTTTATAGCTAAAACTCGCGTGAAATCTCTAAAGCACGATATAAAAGTTATAAAAATTCACCCAATTAGTATCCCTTTAACTCAAATAGATGGTGATTGACGCCAATTAAATGTAAAATTGTCGTTTTATACCAAAGTAACTTGGAAATACAGGGAATCGTGGTTTTTTAAATTATTTTATCTGACTGAATTATTTAAGTTAAGTAAATATAACTTATTGTTATTCAATACATAAAATGGTTGTAACCCATCTTAAAAAGCGTAAGTACTGTTTGTTATATACAAATTTAGCTTATGGCATCCTAAAGCAAGTATTTTCAAGTCACTTAGGTATTCATATTTAGTCCATTAAAATAGAAGTATAGAATCCAGTTTATGAAGCATATCCGTAATTTTTCGATCATCGCCCATATTGACCATGGTAAATCGACCCTTTCAGATCGTTTGATCCAAGTTTGTGGCGGTTTAACCGACCGTGAAATGCAAAAACAAGTTTTGGATTCAATGGATATTGAGCGCGAACGTGGTATTACCATTAAAGCGCAAAGTGTAACGTTGAATTACAAAGCGAACGACGGCGAAACCTACCAACTTAATTTTATTGATACTCCAGGACACGTTGATTTTACGTATGAAGTTTCACGATCTTTAGCTGCTTGTGAAGGCGCGTTGCTTGTTGTTGATGCAGGCCAAGGCGTTGAAGCACAAACACTAGCTAACTGTTACACCGCTATTGAAATGGAATTAGAAGTAATTCCAGTACTTAATAAAATCGATTTACCGCAAGCGGATCCTTTACGTGTTGCAGAAGAAATTGAAGAGATTATTGGTATTGATGCCCTTGATGCAGTGCAGTGTAGCGCTAAAACAGGTGTAGGTATTGCCGAAGTTCTTGAAATGATTGTTAAAGATGTACCGCCGCCAGTAGGCGACAAAGATGCACCTTTACAAGCACTTATTATCGATTCTTGGTTTGACCCATACCAAGGCGTTGTATCACTAGTGCGTATTAAGCACGGTGAATTACGCACTGGCGACAAAATAAAAATAATGTCGAACGAGCATATACATACTGCCGACCAAGTAGGTGTGTTCACTCCTAAGCAAACCAACACCGGTATTTTAAGAACAGGTGAAGTAGGGTTTGTTATTGCTGGTATTAAAGAGATACATGGTGCGCCAGTAGGTGACACTATTACTCATCAAAAAAATGCAGCTCCACTTCGCTTACCTGGCTTTCAAAAAATTAAGCCTCAGGTTTATGCGGGTATGTTCCCAATTGCATCAGATGAGTATGAATCGTTCCGTGATGCACTTAATAAATTAAGCTTAAACGATGCGTCGTTATTCTTTGAACCAGAGAATTCAACTGCACTAGGCTTTGGTTTCCGCTGTGGCTTTTTAGGTATGCTACACATGGAAATCATTCAAGAGCGTTTAGAGCGTGAATACGATATTGATTTAATTACAACAGCACCTACGGTAATCTATGAGATAGTTACTAAAGAAGGTACATTTCAGATTGATAATCCATCTGATTTGCCTGCAGTAAACGATATTGTAGAGATTCGTGAGCCGATTGTTGAAGCTAATATTTTGGTACCACAAGAATACCTAGGTAACGTTATTACTTTGTGTATTGAAAAACGTGGTAGCCAAACAAAAATGACTTATCACGGAAAGCAAGTAGCTGTAACTTACGAGCTACCTATGGCTGAAGTGGTGATGGACTTCTTTGATAAATTAAAATCAACTAGCCGTGGTTTTGCGTCGCTTGATTATAACTTTAAACACTTTCAAACATCAGATATGGTGCGTGTTGATATTTTAATCAATGGTGAGCGCGTTGACGCACTTGCGATAATTGTTCACAGAGATGGTGCACAGTCTCGTGGTCGCCAGTTAGCTGATGCGTTAAAAGAGCTTATCCCACGTCAAATGTTTGATATTGCGATTCAAGCAGCGATTGGACAACACGTTATTGCACGTACTACGGTAAAACAATTACGTAAAAACGTAATTGCTAAGTGTTACGGCGGTGATGTGAGTCGTAAGAAAAAGCTACTTAAAAAGCAAAAAGATGGTAAAAAACGTATGAAGCAAGTAGGTAATGTTGAAGTGCCTCAAGAAGCGTTTTTAGCTATTTTAAAAGTTGGCAAATAAAAACAAAGGATTATAAATGGCTGGTTATTTTTCAGTTTTATTGGTGTTATTAACTTTAGGCTCAGGCTTAATATGGTTAATAGATCACTTAATGTACGCCCCAAAAAGGCAGGAGCGCTTAGCGATAGCGCAAACGTCTGCTGGAGCTCCGTTAGATGAAGAAACTGCGGCATTAATTGCACCAGAACCAGTACTAACAGAAACAGCAAAGTCGATTTTCCCGATGATTGCAGCAATTACTATTTTTAGATCATTTATCTTTGAACCGTTTCAAATTCCATCCGGTTCAATGATGCCTACATTATTAGTAGGTGATTTTATTTTAGTACAAAAGTATTCATATGGAATAAAAGACCCTGTTTGGCGTACTCAATTAGTTGATATTGGGCAGCCTGTGCGTGGTGATATTGTTGTTTTTAAATACCCTTTAGATGAAAATGTTGACTATATTAAACGTACAATTGGTTTACCTGGCGATAAAATTGTTTATCGCGATAAACGTTTATATATTCAGCCAAATTGTAAAGAAGGCGAGACCCAGCAGGGTGAGCTTTTATGTAATGAATTCAATAAAATTGATTTTAAACTAATTAATGATAACGAATTTAAACAAGGCCCAATGCCTCTAGCTCGTGTAAATGAAAATTTAACAACAGTTACGCATGATATATTAATCAACCCACAAGCGCCTGAGAGAAAAGGGCGTTACTACCAGCAACCGGGCACGCCTTCTGATGAATGGACTGTTCCTGCTGATCATTATTTTATGATGGGTGATAACCGCGACAACAGCCAAGATGGTCGCTTTTGGGGCTTTGTACCAAAAGAAAACTTGGTGGGTAAAGCTGTCTTTATATGGATGAGTTTTGAATTTGAGAATGGCCCTGATGATATTTTACCAGGATGGGTTCCAACTGGTGTTCGCTTTGAGCGCCTAGGTAATATTCAGTAACGATGAAAAAAAATGTAACAGAATTATATAAAAAAATTGGCTATGAATTTGCCGATCAAGGTTTACTTGAGCAAGCAATGACGCACCGCAGCCACAAAGGCCAGCATAATGAGCGACTAGAATTTTTAGGCGACTCTATTTTAAGCTTTGTGATTGCCAATGCACTTTATGCCAAATTTCCTAAAGCGCGTGAAGGCGATTTAAGCCGCATGCGCTCAACGCTTGTGCGTGGTCAAACACTTGCCGAGTTTGGTCTTGAATTTGGCCTAGGCGATTATTTACGCTTAGGGCCGGGCGAGCTTAAAAGTGGCGGATTCCGTCGCGAGTCAACGCTTGCTGATGCAGTAGAAGCTATTATTGGCGCTGCATTTTTAGATTCAGGTATTGATAGCTGTGGCGATCTTATATTGTCATGGTACGAATCACGATTAGATGCTATTTCACCAGGGCTTAACCAAAAAGATCCGAAGACCCTGCTGCAAGAGTATTTGCAAGCCCGTAAATTATCTTTACCGGGTTACACTGTGGTTGATACCAAAGGCCAAGCACACAATCAAACATTCACGGTTGAATGTATTGTTGATGGAATGGATAGCATAATTTCTGTAGGTAGCTCGCGCCGTAAAGCCGAACAAAAAGCTGCTGAAAAAGCATTGAAGATACTTAAAAATGAACCTTGATACCCTAATACAGCCTCATGAAGGTGATGTAGATACGTTTTGTGGAATGGTTGCTATTGTAGGGCGCCCAAACGTAGGTAAGTCGACTTTGCTTAATGAAATTATTGAGCAAAAAGTGAGTATTACCTCACGTAAACCACAAACCACCCGTCATCGTATTATGGGTATTCATACCGAAGGTAAACACCAAGCGGTATACATAGATACACCAGGTCTACACGTTGAAGAAAAACGTGCGATTAACCGTTTAATGAACCGTGCCGCGTCTAGTTCTATCGGCGATGTTGAGCTTATTATTTTTGTAGTTGAGGGCACTCATTGGAATGCCGATGACGACATGGTACTTAATAAAGTATCGCAAAGTGGTAAGCCGGTATTATTGGTTATTAATAAAATAGACCAAGTTAAAGACCGTGACCTTGTGTTGCCTCATATGAAGTGGTTAAGTGACAAATTTGATTTTGTTGGAATTATGCCAGTATCGGCAACGCAAGGTAAAAATGTTGATTTAATCAAAGCAGAAGTAACTAAACGCTTACCTCCTTGCGAATTTTACTTTCCGGAAGATTATGTAACTGACCGTTCAATGCGCTTTATGGCAGCTGAAGTAATTCGTGAAAAACTAATGCGTTTTATGGGCGAAGAATTGCCGTATTCTGTAACTGTTGAAATTGAGCAGTTTAAATGGCAAGACAACGGTATTTGGCATATCAACGGGTTAATTCTTGTTGAGCGCGAAACACAAAAACGCATGGTTATTGGTAATAAAGGCGAAAAGCTAAAAACCATTGGCCGTGAAGCCCGTAAAGACATAGAAGAAATGCTGGATAACAAAGTATTTTTAGAGCTTTGGGTTAAAGTTAAGTCGGGTTGGGCTGACGATGAACGTGCACTAAGAAGCTTAGGTTACAGTGA
Source organism: Pseudoalteromonas sp. TAE79 (assembly GCF_000498015.1). Lineage (NCBI taxonomy): Bacteria > Pseudomonadati > Pseudomonadota > Gammaproteobacteria > Alteromonadales > Pseudoalteromonadaceae > Pseudoalteromonas > Pseudoalteromonas sp. TAE79. The sequence continues at coordinate 21,011 of NZ_AUTL01000124.1, read as the reverse complement.
AGACTAGACCAAGCAGTAGCTTAGTGAATGGATAGCGACTTCTACACCGCGTATTTATTACATCGGCGTCCTTATAGTGACTCCCAAGTAATGTTAGATATGCTTGTAGAAGGCGTTGGTCAGTTAAGAATGCTGGCCCGAATTAGTGGTCGCCAGGCCACTAAACATAAAGCACAACTTCAGCCGTTTCAGGCACTGCTTGTTAATTACAGTGGCAAGTACGATTTAAAATATATCAATAAGTTTGAACTGCATGGGAACTCGCACTTTTTAAAAGGTGATGAGCTTTATTGTGGTTTTTATTTAAATGAGCTTACAAATCGTATCGTTCCTGTTAACGAGCCAATTGAACAAGTATTTGAGCTATATAAAACTCATCTATCAAACCTAAACAGCGGGGCTAATTTACAAGAGGTGCTTCGCTCATACGAGTTTCAACTATTGGAATTACTCGGTTATGGCGTGGATTTTAGTTTTGACGCCAGTGGTGAACCAATAGATGAAAAGCAGACGTATAGTTATTTCCCCGAACTTGGTTTTTTAGTACAAGAAGATACACGTTCTGGATTTAGTGGCAAACAACTCAACGCCATAGCAAATCATGACTTTAGCCAAAATGATGTGCTATATATGGCAAAGCAATTAAGTCGCTATTTATTAAAACCCTTATTAGGTAGTAAACCATTAAAAAGCCGCGAGCTATTTATGGCCTCTCAATAAACGTAATTTTACAGGTAAGAAAATGAAAGATATTCTTTTGGGTGTAAACGTAGATCATATTGCAACACTTCGCCAAGCGCGTGGAACAAGCTATCCAGATCCCGCTCATGCAGCCAGTGTAGCAGAACATGCAGGCGCAGACGGTATTACGATTCACTTACGTGAAGACAGACGCCATATTCAAGATCGCGACGTTTATGTAATGGCTAAAACCATTCAAACTCGTATGAATCTTGAAACCGCTGTTACCGATGAAATGATAAAAATAGCGCTTGAAGTAAAACCTGAGTACGTGTGTTTAGTACCTGAAAAGCGCGAAGAATTAACAACCGAAGGTGGCTTAGACGTAGCCGGTAATATAGATAAAATTAAAGCAGCAACAAAAACGCTTACCGAAGCGGGTATTAAAGTATCGCTATTTATTGATGCAGATAAATCACAGTTAGATGCAGCCAAAGAATGTGGTGCTCCTTATGTAGAAATACACACAGGCGCGTACGCTGATGCCACAAATGATACTGATTTACACAAAGAGTTAGAGCATATTCGTGAAGGTGTTAAATACGCAGCAAGCTTAGGTTTGATTGTTAACGCTGGCCATGGCCTTCATTATCATAACGTTAAGCCCATTGCCGCGATGCCTGAGATTTACGAGCTAAATATTGGCCACGCTATTATTGCTCGTGCAGCGATAGATGGACTCGATAAAGCCGTACGCGACATGAAACGATTAATGATTGAAGCAAGAATGTAATACGAACTTACATAAGTATTTAAATAGCTTAATTAAAAACGCGGTAAATACCGCGTTTTTTTGTATCTAAAATAAAACCTTACCTTTGCAGTTCGGTCACACTTGCATCTGCAAGTAGGTTTTCAAGCTCGTCCTGTAACTCAAATAATTCAGGTTCAATATTCTCTAACAAGCATTTATTTTTAAGTGATGTTTCAATTGTTTCTGCGAGTGATTTAAGTTTAGGTACACCAGTGTAGCAACATGCGCCATGAAACTTGTGGACAATACTTAAGACTTGCTGACAATCGTTACCCTCTATCGCTTTAGCAAGCAATGCAAGAGTTTCAGGGACGCTTAGAAGTAGCATATTAAGCATCTCTAGCGCTAACTCGCTCTTTCCGCCAGCACGCTGCAGCGCTTGTGCCCAATCAATTCGACTACTTTGAAATGGTGCAGGGCTTTGCGGTGTATCTGTTTTTGCTTTATCACGATTAACCGGGGTCTGTGGACTATGGTCGCTAATAATTTGTTTAAGCATATCTTCATCAATAGGCTTAGTTAAATAGCCTTTAAAGCCATCTTTTAGTAGTTGCTCTTTTTCGCTTTGAAGGGCGTGTGCCGTTACAGCGATAATTGGTGTATCTTCATTAAGTGATGATTCGCGAATAAGCTTGCATGCGGTTATACCGTCCATAATTGGCATTTGTATATCCATAAAAATTATGTCGTATTTATGACTTTTACTTAAGCTGTATGCTTGTGAACCATTATGAGCCGTTTCTATTACTTCAATTTGTTCACTTAATAAAGTATGGAGAAGTTTTAAGTTGGCATCGTTATCATCAACAACCAATACCTTTAACGGCAGCNAGCAAAGCTTGATCGTTTTGTTCAATATTATGAGTAGGGTGGTCAAGCCTGTAAGGTGCGGCAAGTACTTCACATAACTTACGGTGATTAAGTGGTTTACTTAAACACGCATCAGCACCGCTACCTATAAAGGCCTCTCGCATATTGTGCGATACAGTATTAAGCATTAAATATAAGTAATCAGTAGATTCACGCACGGCTTTTACATAGCTTTTTAGTTGCTGCATATCATCAACTGATGCCATATGGCCAATTAAGCAAATATCATATTTATATTCGGTACTTTTTATAGCGTCTAAAAAGCTAATCTCGTTAAAACACGCCGTCACGCTTGATTCCCACTGTGTTAATAACGAAAGTACAGCGTGATGTGTATGCTCGTGTGGCTCTAAATACAAAATACGTTTACCAATGAGCGATTTAGTCGGTAAGTCGTTAGTAAATACATGATTGGGCAAACTAAGCACACTATTGAATGTAAAACAGGTACCGTTACCAGGCGCAGAGTTTAATGTTATGCGGCCATTCATCGCTTCAACAATATGTTTGGTAATAATGAGACCAAGGCCTGTACCACCAAACTTACGTGTAATGCTTGAATCCGCTTGCCCAAATGGAGTAAATAGAGAGTCTTGCTTATCCACGGGTATACCCACGCCAGTATCTGTTACTGACACAAGTAAAGAGGTACGTTCGTTGTCGAGTAACCGATGGCTTATGTCGACCTTAATGGAGCCTTTTTCGGTAAATTTAATCGCATTACTTAATAGGTTTATCAGAACTTGTTTAAAGCGAGTAGGGTCGCCCGTTAAGTCATCTGGTACTTGTTGATTAATGTAAATGGATAGCTCTAATTGCTTATCGTGTGCGCTAGGAGCAAGTAGCGTCATAACTTCATTTACTGCATCCCGAAGCTGAAATTGAATTGACTCAAGTTCCATTGCACCTGCTTCTAGTTTGGAGAAGTCTAGAATATCGCTAATAATAGTCATCAAACTATTTGCTGATAACATAATAGTGTCGAGATAATCTTTTTGATGTTTATTCAGCGGTGTTTTATAAAGCTGGCGTGTAAATCCAATAACACCATTTAACGGAGTACGGAGTTCGTGACTCATTTTAGCTAAAAAGTCTGATTTAACACGGTTAGCATCTTGAGCTTCTTTTTTTGCAAACGAGAGCTCTATATTTGAAGTTTCGTATTGTTCTAGTGTTTCGCGGTAGTCACTCGTTGCTTGGTCAATATTTTTTTGCATTTCATCTTTTTGCATCACCATAGTGTGTGCAATGGTATTTAAGCCTTCTCGTAATAGCTCAAATTCACCTATCATGTTGTCGTTAAGGCCAGTACTTCTTTTACCTTCGACTAACTTGTCGGTTGCAAGTACTAACTTATTAAGCGGCGTCATAAACATGCGGCTTAACCTTAAAGCTAAAATTGCTGCAAATACCAATGATAAAATAATTACAATACCGCTAATTAATAAAGCACGTTGCTGCCCTATAACTGCTTGGTCTTTGTTTAGCTGTATAATAACGGTGCCCAAAGATGACTGAAAAGCCGACGGGTCCCATTTAGAATCGTGACTTGTATGGTTAATAATGGGTGTGAAAAATGTAACAAGCTCATCTGACTTTTGCACATGGGTGGTTTTTAAATTTATGAGCGTTTTTTGACTAATTAACTTTTCAAATGAGCGGTGATAATTACTGGTCATTAATAGCGCATTATTTTTATCAAAAATTGCAATCGACTTAATTGTAGGGGAGTGCTTGTTATGTGTGTAGCTTATAAGGCGATTCAATAGCTGTTTGTTTTTTTCGAGCATGGGTTGCTCAAGCGCAATAGCAAGGGGCTCAGAAATAGTAGTGCCTTGCTGATATAAAATTTCATCAAGCTCAATGTAACGATTTATTGTAAAATAGCCACCAAGTAGTAATCCTATGATCACCGTTGGGATCAGGGTCAGTGTTAAAACAGAATCGCGTAAGCCTAATTTGGTCATAATGAGAGCGTTTTATCGTTATTAGTATGACTTGAGTATATACGGTTCAACACGCATTCTAAAGCATCTAAATATAGGTGCTTCATAAATAAAGTTAAGGTAATGCCTAATGGCGCAAATTTTTAAAGCGAAAAAAAAACCGTTAAAGCAACAAACACTAGAATTAACTATAACGGGAATGGATCATCAAGGGCGTGGCATTGCTAAACATAACAATAAAGTATGTTTTGTAAGTGGTGCATTACCAAACGAAACAGTCAAAGCAACACTCGTCGAAGATAAAGCTAAATACAGTAGTGCAAAAGTAACTAAAGTTATTCAAGCGAGTGAATCAAGAGTAGATGCTTTTTGTGAGCACTATAATCAGTGTGGTGGTTGCCAATTACAGCATTTAGAAGTAAGCCAACAAGTTGTAGAAAAACAAACTGCAGTTACTCAGTTATTTAGTAAGTTTGCTAAATTAAACAGCTTAAACTGGCAAACCCCATTATTAAGTAAACCTGTGCATTACAGACGCAGCGCTCGTATAGCTGTTATGTTTGATAAAGCAGCTAAAAAAATGCGCGTGGGTTACAGAGCAAGTGGCTCAAAAAATATTGTGAGTATTAATAAATGTGCAGTACTTGATGAAGTATTTACAGATGTTTTCACACTTTTTGATGATTTAATTAATCAACACAAAGCACTGCACAGTATAAGCCATTTACAATTATACCAAAGTGATAAACAAAACTTTGTTGTTATTCGTCACACTAAAGCAATTAATGATGATACAAAGGCTTTGGTTGAGCACATAACAAAAAGCCAGCAGTTTAAAATTGTATGGCAAAGCGAGAGCGATGCAATAGAACATTCACACTTAGCCACGCCATTTTATTATCTTAAAGAATTTGATCTAAAATTTGAATTTGGTTTAGGTAATTTTATTCAGGTAAATGCGCAAGTTAACGAAGCTATGTTAAAGCAAGCTGCAAATTGGCTTGATTTAAAAGGTGATGAAAATTTATTGGATTTATTTTGTGGGATTGGTAATTTCTCATTAGTGTTAGCAAAACAAGCAAAATCTGTAATTGGTGTAGAAGGTGTGACTTCAGCGGTTGCAATGGCTGCTCAAAATGCGCAAACTAACTCTATTACCAATGCGCAGTTTCATTGCTTTGATTTAACCCAAAGCATACAGAGCGCCCCATGGTTTAGCAAAAGCTTAGATGTGCTTGTACTTGATCCTTCCAGGACTGGTGCTATGGCTGTATTAGAGCAATTACCTTTAAAGCAGTTTAAAACTATTTTATATGTCTCTTGTGACCCTGTTACTTTAGCCCGTGACAGCGCAATTATTTCACAAGCTGGCTTTGATCTTAATAAAATTGGGCTAATGAATATGTTTCCTCATACAGGGCATATTGAAACTATGGCGTTATTTCAACGGAGGTAGAACGCATTATGGTAGCTACACGACAATCACATCAACAAGATGAGACAACAGATTTTAGCACTCGGCTTTCATTTCTTGCCTTGTCTGAAGAAAAAACAGAGCTACTTACTAAAGCCCAAGCGCTCTGCGTAAAATGTGATAGTGAAAGCAGGCAAACTACTGCAATCGAAATGGTTGAAATTTTAGCTGAGCTAAATCTCGACCCCGAATCGTTAGCTACTGCGTATTTAACCCCGTATTTTTTAAACGACTTAATATCGCTTGAAACCATCGAAGAGCAGCTTGGGAATAACATTGCCATGCTGCTAACTGGGGTTGCACAAATGGCCACTATTAGTACTTTATCGCATCAAGGTAAAGGCACTATGCAAGTTGATAATATTCGAAAAATGTTATTAACCATGGTTGAAGATGTGCGCGCCGTGGTCATTAAGCTTGCCGAGCAGGTATGTCATTTACGCAATGTAAAAAATGCGGATGAAGAAGACCGCGTCATTGCCGCTAAAGAAACGGCTGATATTTTTGCACCATTGGCAAACAGATTAGGAATAGGGCAATTAAAATGGGAACTGGAAGATTTATCGTTTAGATATTTGCACCCAGGCACCTATAAAAGCATAGCCAAACAACTTGACGACAAACGTCTTACACGCGAAGCCTACATGGAAGATATGGTTGAGCAAGTAAAAAATCGTTTAAGTGAAGCGGGCATAGAAGCCCAAGTTTATGGTCGTCCTAAGCACATTTACAGCATTTATAAAAAAATGCAGCAAAAAAACTACGAGTTTGATCAGCTTTTTGATATTCGGGCTATGCGTATCGTCGTTGAACGCCTGCAAGACTGCTACGCTGCGTTGGGTATTGTGCACACCAATTGGCGTCATCTTAATAAAGAGTTTGACGACTATGTAGCAACCCCAAAACAAAACGGCTATCAGTCAATTCATACCGTGGTATTTGGACCTGAAGGTAAAACGGTAGAGATACAAATTCGTACCAGCGACATGCATCAAGATGCTGAGTTAGGGGTGGCTGCACACTGGATGTACAAAGAAGGTGCATTACCAGGGCGCGGTTCGGGTTATGAGCAAAAAATCAGCTGGTTGCGTAAGCTACTCCAATGGCAAGAAGAAGTGGTTGATGGTGGCGATTTAGCAGAAGAGCTTAAAAACCAAGTAGTAGAAGATCGCGTATACATATTTACCCCAAGCGGCGATATTATCGATTTACCACTTGGTGCTACACCGCTTGATTTTGCTTACTACATCCACTCAAATGTGGGGCATCGTTGTATTGGTGCAAAAATATTCGGCAAAATAGTGCCGTTTACGCATCAACTTACAACAGGAGATCAGGTAGAAATACTGACCCAAAAACAACCAAATCCAAGTCGTGATTGGTTAAACCCGTCATTAGGATACATTAAATCATCCCGTGCTAGAGCTAAAATCCACCACTGGTTTAAACAGCTCGACCGCGACAAAAACTTAAGTGCGGGGAAAGAAATTCTCGACAGTGAATTACAAAAGCTCAATTTAACATATAAAGATTTAGAGCCAGCCATTAAGCGTTTTAACTTTAAAGAGCTGGATGACTTAATGGTTGCGATTGGTGCGGGCGATGTTCGCCTCAATCAAATGCTTAACTTTGTAAGTGATCGGACAGAAGATGAGCCGGTTATTCGCATTAAAGCACCAAGTAAAGTAACTGGTGATAAAAACGGCATTGTGGTTGATGGTGTTGGCAGCTTAATGAGCCATGTAGCCAAGTGCTGTCGCCCAGTACCTGGCGATGAAATAATAGGTTATATAACCCAAGGTCGAGGAATAGGTGTTCATAAGGAAGACTGTGATTCGTTTAATAACTTAAAAAACCAGCATCCTGAGCGTGTTATTTCGGTAAGTTGGTCAGATGATATTAACGGCTCGTACGCACTAAGTATTAAAATAGAAGCCACCGATCGTTCAGGGTTGATACGCGATATAAGCTCAGTACTTGCTAACGAAAAAGTAAATGTTTTAAACATGAACGTAAATACGGTTGAAGATAATCAGTTAGCTATATTTACAATGCAAATAGAAGTACATGACTTATCGGGTACTAACCGTGTTCTTTCTAAATTACACCAAATTGAAGGTGTACATGATGCCAAGCGTGGTCATTAATCATGAATGATAATACAGCGCTTACACAACTTCTTAGCATAATGAAAACACTGCGAGATCCCAAGGGCGGTTGTCCGTGGGATCTCAAGCAAGATTTTAAATCTATTGTGCCGCATACGCTAGAAGAAGCGTACAAAGTTGCCGACTGTATTGAATCAGGCAACTTAGATGAGCTTAAAGGTGAATTGGGTGATTTGCTATTTCAAATAGTTTTTTATGCGCAACTTGCACAAGAGCAAAATCTATTTGATTTTAATGATCTAGTAGAGCAATTAAACGATAAGCTTACCCGTCGTCACCCGCATGTGTTTGGTGAAAAAAAAGAGCTAACAGACGATCAATTATCGCAGCAGTGGCAAGCAATCAAAGCACAGGAGCGAAGTGCTAGAGCGCAAACCGAATCCCCTTCTTTTTGGCAAGATATCCCTGGCAATATGCCAAGCTTAAGCAAAGCCAAAAAAATTCAACAACGCGTGGCTTCCCTTGGCTTTGATTGGCCAACGTATCATGGTGCACTAGATAAAGTGAGTGAAGAAGTGCTTGAAGTAAAAGAAGCGATTGAGCAAGACCCGCTATCTGATCATACAGCGGAAGAACTCGGCGACTTACTTTTTGCCACTGTTAATGTTGTACGCCATGTTAAACGAGATCCCGAACAACTGCTTCGTAGCGCTAATGATAAGTTTTCAGCGCGTTTTGAAAAGGTAAACGCTTATTTACATGCGCAAGGTAAAAGCTTAGATACAGCAACCTTTGAAGAGATGGATAGTGCGTGGGATGCGATTAAAAAAGTAAAATAGGCTTAATGTTAAATAGTGCACATTTTTTGTGCGCGTATTAGCTAATTTTAGCTGGATTGATAAGCAGTGTTTTGGTACAATTTCGCCCCGTCTTGATGATATACCCTTAGGCTCTTCTTTGGGTGTTATATTCCTTTTAATTCCTGATATTCTAGGGTTCGCATGAGTACAAAATTTATCTTCGTTACTGGCGGNCTGGCCGCTATTTTAGAAGCCCGTGGTTTAAATGTTACCATTTTAAAGCTGGATCCTTACATCAACGTTGACCCAGGCACAATGAGCCCAATTCAACACGGTGAAGTTTACGTTACAGAAGACGGCGCAGAAACTGACCTTGATTTAGGTCACTACGAGCGTTTTATTCGTACCAAAATGACTAGTCGTAATAACTTCACACAAGGCCGTGTATATGAAGACGTATTACGTCGTGAGCGCCGTGGTGAATACCTAGGTGCTACTATTCAGGTTATTCCACATATCACTAACGATATTAAGCAACGTGTATACGACGGTGCTGAAGGTTATGATATTGCTATTGTAGAAATTGGCGGCACTGTAGGTGATATAGAATCACAACCGTTTATTGAAGCAATTCGTCAGATGGGAACTGAAATTGGCCGCGAACGCGCGCTATTTATTCACTTAACGCTAGTGCCATTTTTAGGCCCTGCCGGTGAAGTTAAAACGAAACCAACACAGCACTCTGTTAAAGAGTTACGCTCAGTAGGTATTCAACCAGATATTCTTATTTGTCGTTCAGACCGTAAACTACCTAATAATGAGCGTGCAAAAATCTCATTATTCACAAACGTAGAAGAAAAAGCGGTTATTTCACTACCTGACGTAGACAGCATTTATAAAATTCCTGCGTTATTAAAAACACAAGAATTAGATAACTTCGTATGTCGTCGTTTTCACTTAGATCCACCAGAAGCTGATTTAGCTGAGTGGGAACAAGTACTTTATCAAGAGTCTAACCCAACGGGTGAAGTGACCATTGGTATGGTTGGTAAATATATTGAATTACCAGATGCGTACAAATCGGTTAACGAAGCATTAAAGCATGCGGGTCTTAAAAACCGCCTAACAATCAACATTGAATACGTAGATTCACAAGACTTAGAAAGCAAAGGTGTTGAATTACTTTCACACTTAGATGCTATTTTAGTACCTGGTGGATTTGGCGGACGTGGTGTTGAGGGTAAAATCTTAGCGGCTAAATACGCACGTGAAAATAAAGTACCATATCTAGGTATTTGTTTAGGCATGCAAGTAGCATTAATTGAATACGCACGTAATGTTGCAGGTTTAACGGATGCAAACTCTACAGAGTTTAATGCAAAATCAGAAGCGCCAGTAGTTGGTTTAATTACTGAATGGCTAGATGCTGAAGGTAATGTTGAAACACGTAGCGAAAAATCTGATTTAGGTGGCACTATGCGTTTAGGCGCACAAAAATGTCATTTAACGCCAGGCTCTAAAGTTCATGAAGTATATGGCAGCGACGAAATTGTTGAACGTCATCGTCATCGCTACGAAGTAAATAATAACTTTGTAGAAATACTTGAAAAAGCAGGCTTAAGCTTTACTGGTTTATCAGAAGATAAAAAACTGGTAGAAATTATCGAAAATAAAGATCACCCATGGTTTATTGCCGCGCAATTCCACCCGGAATTCACGTCAACTCCACGTGATGGTCATCCGTTATTTGAAGGGTTTGTAGCAGCCGCGCATATCCACCAAAAAGCGAATTCGTAATTTTAAAAGCTGTGCATATTGCACGGCTTTTTTGTTTTAAGGGCTGACTAAGCTATATAAAACGTAGTAAAGTTAGCTGAACTCACCATTTTGGGAATATAGAGGAATCAAGATGTCAGAAATCGTAAAAGTAATCGGTCGCGAAATTATGGACTCGCGTGGTAACCCAACTGTTGAAGCAGACGTACATTTAGCAGATGGTTCTTGGGGTCGTGCAGCAGCACCTTCAGGCGCATCTACTGGTACTCGTGAAGCATTAGAGTTACGCGACGGTGATAAATCACGTTACTTAGGTAAAGGCGTATTAAAAGCAGTTGGTTATATTAATAAAGAAATTGCTGATGCTTTAGCTGGTCAAAATGCATTAGATCAAAACGCTGTTGATAAAGTGATGCTAGATTTAGATGGTACCGAAAATAAAGAAAAATTAGGTGCAAACGCAATCTTAGCTGTATCACTAGCAACTGCGAAAGCAGCTGCACAGTCTAAAAAAGTTGAGCTTTATGAACATATTGCTGACTTAAATGGCACGCCAGGTGTTTACTCAATGCCACTTCCAATGATGAACATCATCAATGGTGGTGAGCACGCAGATAACTCTGTAGATATTCAAGAATTCATGATCCAACCTGTTGGCGCTAAAAACTTCCGCGAAGGCCTACGTATGGGCGCTGAAGTATTCCATAGCCTTGCTAAAGTACTTAAAGCTGATGGTCATTCAACAGCGGTTGGCGATGAAGGTGGTTTTGCACCTAACCTTGCATCTAACGAAGCGGCTCTTGCTGCAATTAAAGTAGCTGTTGCAAACGCAGGTTACGAGCTAGGTAAAGATATTACTTTAGCGATGGATTGTGCTGCATCTGAGTTCTACGACAAAGAAGCAAACATCTACGACCTTAAGGGTGAAGGCAAAAAATTCACTTCTGAAGAATTTAACTTCTTCTTACAAGATCTTACTAATCAGTACCCAATCGTTTCTATTGAAGATGGTCTTGATGAGTCTGATTGGGATGGCTTTGCACATCAAACTAAACTAATGGGTGATAAAATCCAATTAGTAGGTGATGATTTATTTGTAACAAATACTAAGATTTTAAAGCGTGGTATCGACAACGGTATTGCTAACTCAATCTTGATTAAGTTTAACCAAATTGGTTCACTGACAGAAACTTTAGCTGCAATCAAAATGGCTAAAGATGCTGGTTTTACTGTTGTTATTTCCCACCGTTCTGGTGAAACTGAAGATTCAACAATTGCTGATTTAGCAGTGGGTACTGCTGCAGGTCAAATCAAAACAGGTTCACTGAGCCGTTCTGACCGTGTTGCAAAGTACAACCAATTGCTACGTATTGAAGAGCAATTAGGTGATAAAGCACCGTACAACGGTCTTAAAGAAGTTAAAGGTCAGTAATTCTATTTTATATAGAATCTAACTTTTAATTTTAGATGATAAAATCCTCGCTCAGGCGGGGATTTTTTATGCCAAATATTTCTACTCAAAGAGATGAAAATTTATTGTAGGCGTTTAGCTTGCTGACGCGCGCACGCAGTGCGAAAAGGGTGAACAACAAAAACGAAAACTCTTTATTTAAACCTCAAACTATTTTATTAAAAAGGTGAAATACCTTGTAGGCGTTAAGAACGCTGACGTGCACGAAGTGCGAAAAAGGATTTGCTTAACTCATAATATTTTCTGCACAGCTCAAAGCTGAAACTGCTGCTTTAAAATATCACCTGTAAAACTGGTTTTTAAATAAAAACCACGGGGTAGGGTTTTAATTATTTGCCCATTTGGGCCAATAGCATCAGTGACTATTTTACTATGAGCAGCTTTAGGGCGTATTTGCATAGCATCGCCTAAATGGCCTGATATTTCGTCGACTCTACCTAGCGCAATTAGCTCCATTTGCTCTTCCCAGTCGCGTTGTAGCAAAGCGTCTTGTTCAGGTGAAGGCTGCCACAAAAAGCCGCTGCCGATGGTTCTGTCAAACGGCGCAATATCACGTTCGCTTAAAATTGGCAGCCATAAAACATGATTTAGTTTTTTACGCACAGAGCTGGTATGCCACGTCATTCCTGTCACGTTCATTAAAGGTGTAACCGATACAAACGTAGTTTCCAGTGGCCTACCTTTATAAGAAATAGGCAGTGTTTTTAGCTCAATTCCTAAATCTTCAAAATCGGGGAGGGGTTTTGAGCCTGCAGTAGCGCCTAGTACGTATTCAATGAGTTGCCCAGTCCAGCCTTTTTCACGTAGTAAATCATCAGGTGTTTTAAAATGGTACTGGTTTGCAAGTTGCCCAAGTGTTAATCCGGCAATACTGTTAACGCGTTGCATTAAGTCGTTTATTGAGTGTGGTTTTGTAGGTCGCATATTCTTAATTTCGGTTGTATAAATACCATAGCCATGATAGCAAATAGGCTAAGCCGTGGATATCTTTAGGGTTGTACGTTTTTTGCTCGCCTGTTGTTTGTGTTAATTTTGCACATATTGAAATTAAGCTACTTTACTTTAAGTTACTGACTCTGCAGGTTTTTTTAAATGTGCACGTTCAGTTTTGATTAAGCCATTTAAAAGTTGTAAGGATAAATACAACTATATGAACATGTTTATCCACAGAATCTGTGGAGAAGCTAAGTTTTAAGATCTAATATTGTGGATTTGTTTGCAAAATGAGCGTGTTTTACAAAAGTTATGCACAAACTGTGAGTAACTAGAGGAAAACAAGAACCGCAATAGCTTTGCTGAGTTATTTTCTAAATATTTACCTATTCTTTATTAATTTATCAACATACTAAAAGCTCAAACTTAGCTCACTAATTGGCTTGGGTATAATAGTATTTGCCGTATTGCGGCTAATGTGGAACAATCATTAAAAATCGACTTACAAATGAGGCACTAAGGTGATTGATGCCGAAGGTTTTCGTGCCAATGTCGGAATTGTGATTTGCAATAATCAGGGACAGGTTTTCTGGGCCAGACGTTATGGTCAACACTCTTGGCAATTTCCCCAAGGTGGTGTTGATGATGGCGAAACTGCAGAACAAACCATGTACCGTGAATTACACGAAGAAGTAGGGTTGCGACCAGAAGATGTAGAAATAGTCGCAAGCTCAAAACATTGGTTACGCTATAAATTACCCAAACGATTAATCCGCCGAGACTCTAGTCCGGTGTGTATTGGGCAAAAACAAAAATGGTTTTTACTAAAATTACGCTGTAAAGACGAAGATGTAAATTTACTTAAAACCCATCATCCAGAGTTTGATGATTGGCGCTGGGTAAGCTATTGGTATCCTGTAAGACAGGTTGTATCGTTTAAACGGGATGTCTATCGACGAGTAATGAAAGAGTTTGCTCCTTTCGCCATGCCTTTTAATAAGAGAGAACAACATAAAGATCATTGGCGAAGTAAAAGGTAGTAATTTCTCGATACAATAAAGGAGCAGGGTATGCTGGCTACACTGAGATCTATTGCGGAGTCTGTATCGCGACAAGCGAATTTAGACAGCGCATTAGTGTGCTTTGTGCAAATGGTTAAAGATGCCATGAAAACCCAGTGCTGCTCCATTTATTTTGCAGATTACAGCCAAGACAATTTTGTACTTATGGCTACCGAAGGGTTAAATCCTGATGCGGTGGGTAAGTTTAGAATTGGGTTTACCGAAGGCTTAGTGGGCCTAGTAGCGCAACGCGAAGAACCTATTAATATTGCATTTGCTAAATCGCATCCTCGTTTTAAGCTTTCCCCCGAAGTAAACGAAGAAGGCTACAACGCTTTTTTATCTGTACCCGTTGTTCATCAAAAAAAAGTACTGGGTGTTATTGTTGTTCAACAAAAAATGGCACGTGTATTTAGCCAAGACGAAGAGTCGTTTTTAATAACGCTTTCTGCCCAACTTGCGTCACAGTTAGCGCATGCTGAAATTAAAGAAATACTACGCCAAGATGAGTCATCTCATCAAACGTCTGTTTTAAAAGGTGTATCGAGCGCGCCAGGGATAGGTATAGGACAAGCATTTGTTGTATTACCAAAACTTGATTTTAAATCTATTGAGCTTTTAAAAGACAGTGACGTCACTGAGCAGCGCCGTTTATTTACTCAAGCTGTAGCTGCAACGCGCAAAGAATTTAATACTCTATCTATGACGCTAAGCGATTCAATTCCGCACGAAGCTCTTGCGGTATTTGATGTGTATCAACAACTGCTTGACGCTAAAAGTTTAGGGCATAATGTTGAAATGCAATTACAAGAAGGCTGGTGTGCTAAAAGCGCCCTAAAAATTGTAATAGAGCGTTTAATATCTCAATTTAATGCCATGCAAGACCCTTATATAAAAGAGCGTGCTGTTGATGTTAAAGATATTGGCCTTCGTGTATTACATCATCTTGTAAATACCGAGCACGCTGTTAAAAATTATCCGCCCAACACTATTTTAATTGCTAATACCTTAACACCTGCCATGCTAGCTGAGGTGCCAAAAGGCCACTTAAAAGGCGTTGTAAGCGTAAATGGCTCTGCAAATAGCCATGCTTCTATATTAACGCGTGCAATGGGGATCCCTGCTATTTGGGGTATAGAGGATCTACCTCTACTGCAGTTTAATGGCAAACCGATGATTTTAGATGCATTTGCTGGGCGTTTATATATATCGCCTTCGCAAATGTTGATGGATGAATACACAGAGTTACAGCATCAAGATAACCTACTTAATAACCGCTTTTTAGCAGAGCAAGACTCTGAATCAATTACGCTTGACGGTGAGCATGTTAGCTTATTATTAAACGCAGGCCTCGAGCTTAATACCGAGCAAAGTAGCGCGCATATTTGTGACGGTGTGGGGCTTTATCGAACCGAAGCGTGGTTTATGCAAAAAGGTCAGTTTCCTTCGCAATCAGAGCAAGAAAACTGGTACCGAGAAGTACTAACTAGCTATCATCCTAATCCTGTGGTTATGCGTACATTGGATATTGGGGGCGATAAGGTACTCGATTACTTTAACATTACCGAAGAAAACCCATTTTTAGGTTGGCGTGGCATTCGTATTAGCCTTGATCACCCAGAGTTATTTTTAGATCAACTAAAAGCGATGCTTAAAGCCAATATTGGTTTAGGCAATCTAAAAATAATGCTCCCTATGATCAGCGGCACTGAAGAAGTTGATGAGTCACTTGCTTTATTTGAACAGGCTTATTTTGAGTTAAGTGAAAAATACCCAGAGCAAACCATAGAAAGACCCGACATAGGGATAATGCTAGAGGTACCTTCAAGTGTATTTATGCTTCCAGAGTGGTCAAAAAAAGTCGATTTTTGCTCAGTAGGTAGTAACGATTTAACGCAGTATTTATTAGCAGTAGACAGGGCTAATGCACGAGTTGCCGAACTTTTTAACCCTTATCACCCGGGCGTACTCAGGGTACTAAATAAAGTAGCGCGCGAATGTGAGCAATATGAACTGCCATTTAGTTTGTGTGGTGAACTAGGCGGCGATCCTGAAGGGGCTATTTTGCTTATTGCCATGGGTTACAGGCGCCTTAGTATGAATTTATCATCGCTTAATAAAGTTAAATGGGTACTTAGACGTTTAAATGTCAGTGACATGGAACAACTATTAAGTGAATGCTTAGCGCAATCTACAGCCAAACAAGTACTACGTTTAACGCGAAGCTTTATGCTAGAGCATAAATTAGGTGATTTGTTTTACACTCCTAAATAAGCTTATACGCCTAATTAATTGCAATACACAGATGCTATTAGTTTTATAATCCTTTAATATATAAACCTTAAAAGGGTATTTGAGATTACTATGTATGACTTAGGTTTGTTAGTCGCAAGCTGCGCACTACTAGGCTGTATTGTTGGGTTTTTAGCTGGGTTACTAGGCATTGGTGGCGGTTTAATTATCGTTCCAGTTCTAAGCACTCTGCTACTCTCATTTAATGTAACGTCAGCTGATCATGTATTAGTAATTGCTATTGCAACCTCACTCGCTTCTATTTTATTTACTTCAACGTCTTCAGCGCTGGCTCATCATAAAAATGATAACGTGCCTTGGGCAATTGCCCCGTGGGTTATGTCGGGTGTGGCTTTAGGCGCACTTATTAGTGGCTTTGCAGCAAGTTTAATCCCTGAACAAATATTACGTACAGTGTTTGCTATAAGTGTTGTATTTATTGCAGCAAGAATGGTGCTCTCCGCGCGTAATAAACCGATGTCAGAAAAACCGTTGCCGGCAGGTCCTATTTTAGGGGGCGTTTCTGCAATAATGGGCGGATTATCAGGTTTAATTGGTATTGGTGGTGGTGCTTTAATAGTACCTATGCTTAATTATTTTTCGGTTGATATAAAAAAAGCAATTGGCTGCGCAGCCGCGTGCGGAATTGTTATAGCATTATTTGGCTCTATTGGTTACATCAGCGCAGGCTGGCATGTTACCGATTTAGAGCATGGTTTTGCTGGGTTTGTTTATTTACCTGCATTATTTGGAATTGTTATTACCTCGTGGTTTGTTGCGCCTATTGGCGCCAAAGCAACTCACTATTTACCTGTTAATACAATTAAGAAAGTTTTCGCGGTGCTGCTTGTAGTTATCGCAATTAAAATGGTTTTTAGCTAAAGGTTTATTTTTTATGGCACTTGAGTTTCCTCAAATTGATCCAATTATTTTTTCTGTTGGACCGCTAAGCGTACGTTGGTATGGCTTGATGTATTTAATAGGTTTTGCATTTGCGATGTGGTTTGCAAATCGTCAAGCATCAAAGCCAAATTCGGGTTGGACTAAAGAGCAAGTAAGCGATTTACTGTTTTACGGCATGTTAGGGGTAATACTAGGCGGGCGTATTGGCTACGTATTGTTTTACCAGTTTAGTTACTTTATAGAAAACCCACTGTATTTATTTAGAATAGACCAGGGCGGTATGTCGTTTCATGGTGGAACACTTGGCGTTATAACTGCCGTCGCAATTTTTTCGTGGACGCGTAAAAAGTCGCTTCTTCAAGTGGGCGACTTTGTTGCACCACTGGTTCCTGTAGGGCTTTTAGCTGGACGTATTGGTAACTTTATAAACGGTGAATTATGGGGGCGTGTTACCGACGTGCCATGGGCAATGGTATTTCCAACGGGCGGTCCGCTTGCGCGTCACCCATCGCAATTATACGAAGCATTTTTTGAAGGCTTAGTGCTGTTTTTAATCCTGCAATGGTTTATTAAAAAACCACGTCCAGCAGGCAGCGTAGCTGGTGTGTTCTTACTAGGCTATGGCGTGTTTAGATTTTGTATTGAATATTTCCGCCAACCCGATGCACAATTAGGTTTATTTGCCGACTTTATTTCAATGGGACAAATACTTTCATTTCCTATGATTGTAGGCGGCTTAGGTTTATTAATTTGGGCATATAAGCAACCACAACACGTTAAAACAGCTAAGGCATAATAAAAACAACATGAAACAATATTTAAAATTATGTCAGCGTATTGTTGACGAAGGTCAGTGGGTCGAAAACAAACGTACAGGTACGCGTTGTTTAACCGTTATTAATGCCGATTTAGAATACGATGTGGCTAATAATAAGTTTCCGATGATCACGACTCGCAAAAGTTACTACAAAGCAGCGATTGCTGAGTTACTAGGATATTTACGCGGTTACGACAGCGCTGAGCAGTTTCGTGAAATTGGCTGTAAAACATGGAATGCTAACGCAAACGATAACAATGCATGGCTCAATAACCCTAACCGTAAAGGTGAGGATGATATGGGTCGCGTTTATGGCGTGCAAGGCCGTGGTTGGCAACGACCAGATGGCTCAACACTCGATCAGCTTTCCAAAGTTATTAATAACTTAAAAAATGGCATTGATGACCGTGGTGAAATAATCACGTTTTATAATCCAGGTGAGTTTGAGCTTGGTTGCCTGCGCCCGTGTATGCATACACATACTTTTTCGCTTCTTGGTGATACGCTATATTTAACGTCATACCAGCGAAGCTGTGATGTACCGCTCGGCCTTAATTTCAATCAAATCCAGTGTTTTGTGTTGCTTGCGTTAGTGGCTCAAATTACCGGCCACAAAGCGGGTAAGGCGTATCATAAAATTGCTAATGCACATATTTACGAAAACCAACTTGAGCTGATGCGTGATGTGCAGTTAACGCGTGAGCCATTTGCATCACCTCAGTTAAAAATTAATCCAAAAATTAAATCATTAGAAGACATAGAAACGTGGGTAACACGAGACGACTTTGAAGTAACAGGCTATCAATGCCACGAAGCGATTCAATATCCATTTTCAGTATAATAAAAGATTAAGGAAAACATAAAATGAAAGCAGTCATCCCAGTAGCAGGCCTTGGTACTCGTATGTTACCAGCCACTAAAGCAATTCCTAAAGAAATGCTGCCAGTGGTAGACCGTCCTTTAATTCAATATGTAGTAAACGAAGCCGTTGCTGCAGGCATTAAAGAAATAGTGTTAGTAACGCACTCAAGTAAAAATTCAATCGAAAATCACTTCGATACGAGCTTTGAACTAGAAGCTACTTTAGAAAAGCGTGTAAAGCGGCAACTACTTGCCGAAGTGCAAGCAATCTGCCCTAAAGACGTAACCATTATTCACGTACGCCAAGGTGAAGCAAAAGGCTTAGGCCATGCTATTAGTTGTGCTGCGCCTATTATTGGTAACGAACCGTTTGTAGTTATTCTACCTGATGTAATTATTGATGATGTAGAGAGCGATCTTAAAAAAGATAACTTAGCAGAAATGATCGCTAATTTTGAGCAAAACAAGCATAGCCAAATAATGGTTGAGCCAGTACCACTGGATGAAGTAGATAAGTTTGGTGTGGTTGATTTAGGCGATGTTGACTTAAAACAAGGTGAAAGCTCGCCAATTTTTAACATGGTAGAAAAACCGCCAGTAGACGAAGCGCCATCTAACTTAGCTGTAGTGGGTCGATACGTATTAAGCGAAAACATATGGCCGTTACTTGCAAAAACTCCGCAAGGAGCAGGCAATGAAATTCAATTAACTGACGCAATTGCGATGTTAATGGAACACGAAAAAGTAGATGCATACGCTATAAAAGGCCGTAGCCACGATTGTGGAAGTAAAATTGGTTATTTAAAAGCGACTATTGAATTTGCACTTCGTCGCGATGAATTTGCTGATGAATTAAAGTCATTTATTAAAAAACTGATTTAACAGTTAATGTAAATCATAAAAGGCGCCTATATCGGCGCCTTTTTTATGAGTTTTATCAGGGCCTGTTTATCTTTCGAGGTTAAATTTGCAGCAGGCTGTTTGGTATTTAGGCAAGGCAGAGCCTATGTAGTGTGGTTATTCCCCATAAATAGGCGATAACGTAGCATAGATGCCAAACATGCGCTGCCCGAAGGGTTCTGCCCCGGGGCAATTTACTCTTTGTTACTCGGTTTTTACTTATTCTTACATGGATGTAAGCCATTAGAATAATGCAGGAGCAGTTATCGAGCCCACTAGGTTACAAACCTCGCGCCGCGATTAAATAGCCCCTAGATTGAACAAATTTTAATCCTGAAAGGTCAACAGATGTATGGACTCCCACTTCCATCAGAAGTAACGTAATAAGTGTTCAAACTTTTACTAAGGAGCCCATACATGTTGAATTGTAATGTGATAGCGATTGATTTAGCAAAAAATTTATTTCAAGTTTGCAAAACGCAAAGCAATGGCAAAGTTATTTATAACAAAACAATAAGCAGAGCCAAGCTTAAAGAGTTATTAATTAAAGAACAGCAATCTTTAGTTGCTATGGAATCATGTGGTGGAACGCATTATTGGGCGCAATTTGCTAAACAGGCAGGGCACCAGATCAAAGCGATCAACGCGCGACAGGTAAAAGCGTTTCGTCAAGGGCAGAAAACCGATGCAAATGATGCGCTGGCTATTTCAGTTGCAGCGAGACAGCCTCATATAAAAGGAAGTCGTTTACTTTCAGTGCAAGAGCAATGCTTACAAGGCATTGAATGTATGCGTGATTTATTAGTCAAACAAAAAGTCAGCTTAGGTAATCAACTAAGAGCTTTATTGTTAGAGTTTGGTTACCCAATTGCTCAAGGGGATACGAAGTTGACCCAAGCGATACCTGAGATATTAGAAGATGCTGAAAACAGCCTAACAGGTAACACCGATCAGTTAAGGTATTTTTGATCGGTTGACCGATCTTTTGGTTGCTTCACAATACCCTTATCATCTTTTGATTATGAGGGTATTTTTATGCTTAGTCATTGGTTACTTGATACAGATATATTCGCCACTCCTGACTCTTTATCTACATTTCAGAAACATATCCCTCTTGAGTGGATTTCTAATGTGCTCGAGCAGACCGATAAAGCAAGTATTCGCAAACGTAAGTTACCTGCTGAGCTTGTCGTCTGGCTTATCATTGCAATGGGTCTTTTTCGCGACCGCTCTATTAGTGACGTTGTTGAGAAGTTAGATTTAACACTCACTGATACCCTGGGCGATACGGTTGCTCCAAGTGC
>NZ_AUTL01000123.1:0-40915 GCF_000498015.1 Pseudoalteromonas sp. TAE79 | reverse complement strand
ATGAGTGTATCTGCGCATGCCAGAAAACAAGACCCTTCGCTTCCTGAGTGCTGGCAGGCCAGACTGGTTCTTTATCCTGAGCCAATGGGGCCTGGAAAAATAAAAGGTCTGCTGTGCTCTTTGGATGATAAACAGGCCTTTGGTGCACAGGCCATTCTTGATGTCTATTTCGAGCGCTGGGAAATTGAAAATAGCTATGGAGAAATAAAACACCAGATGCTTGAGGATAGTATTCTTTTGCGTAGTCAGACTGTGGATGGAGTCAATCAAGAGCTATGGGGTATATTGCTAGCCTACAATTTAATTCGAGTAGAGATAAGTCGAATAGCCAAAGAGGCTAAAGTCTCCCCGCTGAGAATTAGTTTTGTCATGGCTTTGCGGGATATACAGGATGAAATACTCTGGTGTGCCATCGCTTCGCCAGGTTCAATTCCAAAGAAATTAAGGGCAATGCGAGAACGAGTGAAACGTTATATTCTTCCAGAAAAAAGAAAACGGCCCAAAAGTAGGACCGTTCGAATTTCAAAAACTCGGTACACCATTAAGTCAAAGCATGCTTAACTGAATGGTGTTAGCTAATTAGCAGCTCTTTTTGTATTTTAAATTAACCAGGACTCAGTTAATTAGTTGCTTGCGCTGTTGGTTGCTGTTTGTTTAGTTGTAAGTAACTTAATAGCCACATACCCAAACCACCTAAAAACAATGCAGCTGCTACGTAACCTGTTTGATTAGGTGCAGCGCCTTTGGCAATCGCGATACCACCTACCCATGGGCCAATTGCATTCGCTGTATTAAATGCACATTGAACTAATGCGCCTATCATTGCGTGCCCCTCAGGTGCAACATCCATTAAAAGACTTTGAATCAACGTAGCTAAACCAACACTGCACCCTATGAAAAAAATAACCATGTAAAGCAGCCAAATATTATAGCTTGCTGATACATAGGCAAATGCAAAAACAATAGTGCATACAAGCGCAAAGCCCGTGGTTTTTATTGCCGACTTGTCTGCGGCTTTCCCTAATACGTAGTTACCAAGTGTACAGCCAATACCAAACATAACCATTGCAATAGATATAGTGTAAGGCGCTGTTTTAGTTACATCTAAAATAGTGTCGGCAATGTAAGTATATATGCAAAAAACACCGCCAAAACCAATAATAACAATACCTAAAATTGACCAAACAAGTTTGTTTTTTAGCACGCCAAATTCGTTTAATAAGTTAGAAGGCTTAGCGTTATCGATATTAGGCACCACTTTATAAACAAAAATAAAGGCGATAAATGCTAAAACAGCAGCACCCGCTAAACAGTAGCGCCAGCTAAGGTTTTGCCCAACTAAAGTAACAATAGGTACACCAACTATGGTGGCAATAGTTAACCCCATAAATACCTTAGACATAAAGCTGGCACGTTTGCCTTGCGGTGCAATATCAGACGCTAGCAATATTGCAGCACCAAAGTAAGCTCCATGAGGTAAGCCACTTAAAAATCTAAAAATAACTAATTGTTCTAAAGAGGTCGCAAGGGCGCTTAAACCGTTAGATATACACATTAAGCTTAAAAATATTAGCAGTGCTTTTCGTTTACGCATATTAGCTGTAGTAAGCATTAAAATTGGAGCACCGATAACAACACCAATAGCGTAGGCACTAATAGCATAACCAGTTTGCGAAGGTGTAGAGCCAAACGTTTCGCTAATTAATGGCAGCATCGGCATCATTGAAAATTCAGATAACCCTAAAATAAATGTGCCTAATGCTAATACCACTAAAATAGCAGTTCGGTTTAATTGGCTCGGTGGCGACGTGACATCTGCGCTCATTAATGATCCCTTAGGTATAATTTTAAAATAGAACAGCACAGCAAACTTCGAATAGGGGAGTGCCGTGTATAAACTTAAATTTTGGTGTGAGAGTAGATGTTCAGTGAGGTGGGTATTTTAATTTAAAAAGAGTATTGAGTCATGCATAAAGTTAATGGTTTTACAGGTTTTTTTAAATGTTAATTAGAATAAATAACTGCCAATAATCTTAAAAGTAAAAAACTATTTATAAAGCATGAAGCTATAAGAACTTTAAATATTAGGTTATCATCTATTTTAAGCCTATATTTACAATGTAATTACATTTGCATGTCACATTATTAATTTAAATTATTTCTTAAGGTTTTTTTACATGTTTGGTATTTCTCAAAAGAATACAAAAATTGAAGAGCTGGAGCTTCAATTAATTCAAAAGCAATCGATCTTGTCAGCAATTAACAAGCACGTTGCTTATATTGAATTTTCACCTGAAGGAATAATTTTAGACGCTAATAAACTATTTTTAGAGACTATTGGTTATAGTAAAGAGCAGATTGTAGGGGAGCATCATAGAGTGTTTTGTGAACCTGAATATGCAAACTCAAAAGTATACAGTCAATTTTGGCAGAACCTACAACAAGGTAAATCCACGAGCGGCTCTTTTTTACGTTTTAAAGCCAATGGCGATAAGCTTTGGTTAGAAGCCACATATTTTCCAGTAGAAGAAAATGGTGTTGTCACAAAGGTTATAAAAATAGCTTCAGATATTACTGCAAACTATATACAAAGGCAGGCGCAAGAAGCGATAGCAAAGGCACTTGATAAAGCTTTAGCAACTATAGAATTTACCCCAGAAGGAAATATTATAACCGCCAATCAAAACTTTTTATCAACAATTGGCTACAGCTTAAAGGATATTGTAGGGCAGCATCATAAGATGTTTTGTACCTCACTATTTTATGAGAAAAACCCACGGTTTTGGAACGAGCTAGCACAAGGTCAGTTTAAGTCTGGAAAATTTAAACGCATTACCTCTGATGGTTCAGAAATTTGGCTAGAAGCAACCTATAACCCCATATTAGATAGCAAAGGTAATGTTGTTAAAATTATTAAGTTTGCGTCTGATATAACGGCCCGTATAAACGACAACACTGCAGTAAGTGATGCAGCAGCAATTGCACATGAGTCGGCAGTGGCAACGGTAGAAACGGCTAAGCAAGGCTCTGAAATACTACAAAGTGCCATTACTAACTCAGATGCAATTGTAAGCCAAGTGCTTAAGTCGGTAGATTTAATTAAAAACCTAAATGAGCAATCAGCGGTTATTGGCTCNGGTGAGTATGGTAGGGGCTTTGCTGTGGTTGCAGACGAAGTAAGGCAGCTTGCAGCAAGTACAAGTAAATCAACTAACGAAATTGCGACTATGGTTAAAAACAATCAAGAACTAACAAACGATATTTCTAAGCAGATTACCTCAGTGTCAGACTCCTCTGAACAAGGTAGAGAATTAATTTCTAATGTGTCTGAAGTGATTAAAGAAATTGAGCGCGGTGCAGATGTTGTTTCGCAAACCGTAGCACATCTTAATAGTTAGTTACACCTGGTTACTTAACAAAGTGCGACATTATGTCGCGCTTTAATAGCGCCTTCGCATTATATAATTTTTGCCATACATAACAGTGGCATAAATTATAAATGAATAACAAAAAAAGTATCCAACCTACTTATTTACTCTCTCCTTTAGCGCTACTAATTAGCGGCTTTTTATCGCCTACGGTGCTCGCTGATGATAACGACTTAGAAGTTATTGAAGTGCACGGTCATGCACAAAATAAACATGTATCACTTGGCTCTTCAGAGTCATTACTTAGTAATTTAGGTGTTGATTTTTCTGCTGCGGGCGGGGTCTCTAACTTGCCAATTTTAAATGGTTTAATGGGCGACAGGGTAAAAGTACTTGTTGATGGCGTAGATGTAACAGCAGCGTGCGCTAATCATATGAACCCGCCTCTTTCTTACATATCTGCAAATCAAATAACGTCTTACAAGGTTGTTGCTGGAGTGTCACCAATAAGCGCAGGTGGCGATAACATTGCTGGTGTAATAAGCGTTAATTCTATTTCACCACAGTACGGCGAAAGTAGCGATTTAGCCTGGCACTCAGGTTATGTATCGGCAAAATACAGTAGTATTGATAATGGCCGAAAGCTAGGCGTGGGAGCACGTTTAGCAAGTGATACGTTTAGTTTTAACTACCAAGGGTCGTTTAGCGATGCAGATAGTTATGAAAATGGTAACGGCGATGTAGTGCTTGACACATTGTACCGTGCTCAAAACCACAGCCTTACAGGCGCTATACGCGATGAAAAGCAGCAATTAGTTATAAAGCTCACACACCAAAAAATACCGTACCAAGGGTTTGCAAATCAGTACATGGATATGACTGATAACACCAGTTACGGCGCTATTGCCCAATATAAGCGCAGTTTTGAAAATAGCGAGTTTGAAGGGCAGGTTAACTGGCACAGCGTTAAACACGAAATGGGCTTTTTTAGTAAAGAAAAAACCGGCATGATGCCCATGCAAACAGACTCGCAAGATATAAGCACGCAGCTTAAATGGCACATTACGCTTGATAAAAATAGCTCACTATTGCTTGGTCAAGAATACTATAACTACCGCATTGATGATTGGTGGCCGGCTATTGAAGGCTCAACCATAATGGGGCCAAATGACTATGTAAACATCAATAATGGTAAGTGTGAGCGCATTGCCCTATTTGCAGAATATGAAAGCCAAATTAATAAAAAACTGTGGCTAAATACTGGAGTTAGGGTTGAGCGTGTCAATACGCAAGTTGATGAGGTGCAGGCCTATAACGATGGCATGAGTATGATGGATATGGGCAATATGAGCTCAATGAGCACTGCTAATAATGCGATGGCGGCAAATGACTTTAATAATGCCGATAGAAATAAAACGGACACCATTATTGATGTTAATTTATTAGCTAATTACCAAATTACACTATATGACGAGCTGCAATTAGGCCTTGCTCGCAAAAACCGTGCACCCAATTTATATGAGCGCTACAGCTGGGGTGTAAGTAATATGGCCACCACTATGATTGGCTGGTACGGCGATGCAAATGGCTATATTGGTAACCCAGAGCTTGATGTAGAAACCGCAAATACCATTAGTGCAACGTATTCAAAAACAGCTAAAGATGATGCTTGGCGTGTAAGTGCTAATGTGTGGTACACCGATGTAAACGACTACATTGACGCAAATATTGTACGTAGTTTTAATAGTTATGGATTAGCGAACACATCACGTAATATTTTGCAGTTTAGTAATGTTGACACCACATTATATGGAGCCAAACTCGATGTAACTAAGTCGCTTTATCAATCTAAGGCGTTTGGCGAATGGGTATTAACAGCAAACGTTGCAAGTACCCGTGGTGAGCGCGACGATACTAACCAACCGCTATATCAAATTAAGCCATTACATACAGAGCTAACATTAAGCCAGCAAATAGGGATATTTGAAAATGCGCTATCGTGGGAGTGGGTAGATACAAAATCACGCGTTGACTTTAACCGCCTTGAAAACCAAACGCACAGCTATAATTTAGTGAATTTAAGCTCTAAAGCCACCTTTAATGCATTAACGCTTAGTGCTGAAATAACCAACTTATTTGATGAGTTTTACGAGTTGCCATTAGGGGGAGTAAGTATTGCTGCACTAAAACAAGACAGTAGCACGGGGTTTACTCAATTAGCTGGGCAGGGGCGCTCATTTAATATAAGCGCAAGTTATGTTTTTTAGGCACATATAATAATTATTTAATAGTTAAGCCATCACCATGTTGTGGCTTAACTATTAAATATTAATCAGTAGCCGTGCTTTGCTCATCGGCACAAGGAGATTGCTCGGCTTCTAAAGCTAACTTTTCGCGCTGTGCTTTAGATACATAAGCAGGTTTGCCGCTTTTATGTAATTTGGCATTAGCGCGTTTATCTTTTTTTTGAAATTTAGTGACGATTTTTTTACGACGATTCACAGCTAAAACCTTTAAGCTAAATAAATTTAAGTCGCGCATTATACTGCTATCTACACTAAACCCGCTATATAAATATTTTACGCTTATAAGTTGTGAGCCCATCGCAAAGCACTGTTTGAAATTCTGTGTGGGCGCTATAATTAAAGCTCTTAGTTATTAATTAAATGGAATAAGTTTTGAAAAAGCTAGCTTTAGCCAGTGCTCTTTTTTTTGCGTTTAGCGCGCATGCACAGCTACATAAAAATATTGATAGTGTTGCCGATTATGCTGTAAACACCTACCAAAATGCGCAAGTACATACGCTAACTAACTTAGTGGCTTTTCCTACAGTAAATAAAGACTCAATACCCGCGCCACAAAATCCAGACTTTATTAACTTTAAATCTGTATTAAAAATGAAAGCCGCGGAGCTTGGGTTTGATTACCAAGACCTAGGCTATACCGTGCTTATTGGTATGGGTAAACAAGCAGACAAAGTAACAGTTGTAACACATGGCGATGTACAGCCAGCTAATGCGGGTAAGTGGCAGCAAAGCCCATTTATTATTGATACCTCTGAGCCTGGCAAATTAGTAGGGCGCGGTACCGAAGACGACAAAGGCGCCATAGCCACTGCGCTTTATGCTATGAAAGCAATTAAAGATAAAGACATAAAGCTTGAAAACCGCATTGAGCTGATGATTTACCTTGCCGAGGAGTCTGACTGGGGCCCTCTTACTGAATTTATGAAAACTTACGAGCAGCCAAAGTATGCAGTAACCATTGATGCATCATATCCTGTGGTTGTTGCCGAAAAAGGCTGGAGCTTAATTGCACCAACCTTTAACGCTACTTCAAAACAAACAGGCGTCTATGTAAGTGATGTTGCTGGTGGGGCGTTTAAAAGCCAAATACCAGAAGATGCAAGCTTATTACTTCACAATGCAAGCGGGAGCTTAATTGACTCATTAAAAGCTAAAGCTAAAACGCTTAGTGAAGTTGAGTTTAAGTTTGAAGAGCAAGGTAAAGGCTTAAAAATAAGTGTAAAAGGAATGTCTGCGCATTCATCAGAGCCAGAGTCGGGCGTAAATGCTATTGCACACCTGAGTGAGTTATTTAAAGACGTCGCACTTGAAAATAATAGCGATGGCCAGCTTATAAAATTTGTAAACCAATTAATTGGCTTGGATATTCATGGTAAGCAATTTGGTGATATTGCCTACGAGCACGAATTTATGGGCCCAATGAGCGTAGCCCCTACTGTAATTGAACGCGATGGTAACGCACTAACATTAGCCATTAACGCCCGCCGCCCAGTAGGTAAAGATGAAAGCGTACTTAAACAACAAATTAACAGTGCTATCAATAAGTGGGAAACTGCAAATAACGTAACGCTTACTGAAGTTGAAACCATTATTGGTACTCCTATGTTGTTAGATAACGCACCGCACGCACAAAAGTTACTGGATATTTTTAAACATTTTACAGGTGACGAAAAAGCTGACTTTGTATCAATTGGCGGAGGCACTAACGCAAAATTATTTGATAATGCCGTATCGTTTGGCCCTTCAATGCCAGGTAAGCGTTATACAGGCCACTCAGAGCATGAATTTATTACGCTTGAGCAATTGGCGCTTAATTTACGCATGTATACCGCGATGATGATTGAGCTAGGTAATATGTAAGTTATAGGTTTTTAATATAAAGGCCGCCTTATTTAGCTGAAGTGAATCCAGCAAGGCGGCTTTTTGTATTTATTAAAACTGGGCTACAAAACTAAGGTTGTATATGTCATAGTTATTTTTATCAGTGTAATTAGCGCTGAAATAGTAGCTATCGTTAATAAAGTATTTACCCTCAACAACTAAATCTGAGTCGCTTAAGCCAATGCCCACTGCTACCTGTTTATTAAAGTAATAATTTGCCAGCACATTAAAGAAAGGGTCATCGCCAGCATCTAGGTAGTCAATATTTATAGTAAAGTAGCGTTCATCGTAAAGGTGAGCAAAGTAACGTGATGATAGGTCCCACGACTCTGTTTCATCATCTGTTTCAACAGTAATACCAATGTAGTCGGTGTCGTTAATTTCATGATTATACTGAGCTTTAAACAAATAAACTGTATCGCTATATTCATAATCTAACATACGTACAGATACTTTTAGTGAATCAGCAAATAAGTAACCTAAACCTAGTGAATAGTTGTCGGCATCACCAATATTAGGTAGTTCAAAAGTTGCAAAAGCATTGCCGTAAAAGCCTTCTCCAAAAATACCTTTTCCACTATAACCATCTGAATTAAAATAATTTAAGCCTATATTGCTATCTGTATCCAAGTAGCCAAAATCATCCCAAACACCAGAGTTTTGATGCTTCTCAAAGTAATAGTGAGTTGATAGCCCATACACATCATCGCTGTAATAATCAGAATCAATTTTTGCGTAGTTTATAGAGTTAAACCATTGTTTTGATTCTGACTGCTCAGCGTTTACAGACGCTGTGCAGCTAAGTGTGAGTAAAGTGAGTGGCATTAAAAAGCGCAAGTATCCCTTCTTATAATTGAGTAAACTTGTTACTAGAATGGGTGTTATATTAATGCAGTTTTATAAGGCAATTAAATGATTGTAATAAAGTGTTTGCATATTGTAGGTTTTCCTAATTAAAAACGTAGGTTACCTCAGGCAAGTTTTCGAAGCTTGGTTTGGCAAATAAATACCCTTGCATAAGCTCAACACCTGCGTTTTTAAGCCATGTATATTCTTGTACTGTTTCAATGCCTTCAGCTAGTGCGGTTATGTTTAAATCGCGAAACATATTTAAGCAATGAGTTACTATTAGTTGGCGTTTTTTGTCGTTGTTAATATCGCGTATGAGCGCCATATCCAGCTTGATAATATCTGTTTGAAAGTCAGCTAGTAGATTTAAACCAGAATAACCTGCACCAAAGTCATCAGTGGCGGTTTTAAATCCGAGAGACTGGTAGTAATCAACAACGCGTTTAATGTGTGCGGTGTCTTCTATTTTTTCTACTTCAGTAAATTCAAACATAATATTTTGAATAGGAAAGTTATACTTTTTTGCAGCTTCGAGTGTGGTGCGTATACATCGCTCAGGTTTATAAATAGCATTAGGTAAAAAGTTAATGCTTAGCATTGATGTTATGCCCAGCTTTGCGGCTAGTTGAATGGCTTTAATACGACAAAGCTGATCAAATGCATAGCGGTTGTTTTCATTCACTTTTGAAATAATTGAATAAGCAGACTCGCCATTTAAACCCCTAACCAATGCTTCATAGCCATAAATTAGGCGAGTTTTACAGTTTATAATCGGTTGAAAAGCCATAGAAAAATCAAATTCAAGATCGTTGGCGTCAGCACAATTACTACATGTCACTTTTTCACAATCTTTTGATTTTTCGATCACTTAGTTCATCCTCTGATGTTTATTTTTAAAGTTAGTTGAGGGTAGATCCTAACACAAATAGATTAAAGTATTAGCTTATATTTTTTTTAACGTAATAAGTGATTATTTATATGTGAGTAATATGATGACTAATGTCATGCTATTTAATGACATTTGGCAGGAGTTTGCATTTCGTTTTTATATAAAAATAGATTTATACATTAACAGGAGGATAAACATGAATACATCAACAACAATATTTCAAAGTTTTAAACAGTATGCAGTTGCTTTAGTGTTTTTAGGATTAATTAATTTAATTACATCACCAAACACCTTATGGGTGATTTGGCCCGCGCTTGGCATGGGGATCGCTTTATTATCTGAAGTCTTAGGTATAAGCAGCTCTAAAAAAGTATCTTGATGATTAGTAAGCCAAGTAATAATTTACTTGGCTTTAATTTGATGTGCTTTATTTACAGTAATCTAAACCTAAATATTTAAAATGCTGATTGAAGTGTCACATCTAGTGATATTTCGGTATTTAAGAGTTTTGAAATAGGGCAGCTCTTTTTGGTTTGCTCGCATAAAGCTTGAAACTGCTCGTTTTGAATATCATCAATACGCGCTTTTACCTCAAGGGCAATATGCGTCACCGAAAAACCATCATCTACTTCATCAAGGCTTACAGTGGCTTTAGTATCAATTTTATCTGCGGTAAAGCCTGCATCACCTAATGCAAGTGAAAGCGCCATACTAAAACATGCACTGTGCGCTGCACCTACTAATTCTTCAGGGTTTGAGCCCGCCTCATCTTCAAAGCGGGTATTAAAACCATAAGGTTGTTTATTAAGCGCGCCACTTTGAGTTGATATGCTACCTTTGCCTGTTTTAATGTCGCCAGACCATGTTGAACTTGCCGTTTTTTTAATCGTCATCATCTTCTCCTTGCTAGAGTGTAAGCTTTTCAGGTTATCTAAGCGTTATTTACAAAATAAACTTATATAAAGCCTTAAAAGCACTAATTACTGATGATGTTGCAAAATAGGCGCCAGTTAATTGTTACCCCTGTTTATTTCGCTTACAGCGCTCTGAACAGTAAATAACGTTATCCCAGTCGCGCTGCCATTTTTTACGCCACGTAAAAGGTTTATTACAAATAGGACACATTTTTTGAGGTAAGTTTAGTTTTTTGTGCGCCATGCTTACTTAGCCTTATTGTTATTTTTAGTATCCGTTTTACTTTTTGTTCGAGTAACTTTTTGAGTACCCCCAACGTGCTTTTTAAGAATTTTCCCTATGGCGCGTTTAACATCGGCTCGCTCACGGTATTGCCATAAGCGTTCGCGTGCTTCTTTTGAGGCTGCTGTTAAATCAAGCATGGGTTCGGGATAATCCTCCCCTAATTTAAAGTCGTTAAAGAGTGCTTCCATTGGAGTTTGCTCCCAAGGCTGATGTAAATATTCAATAGGGAGTTTTTCAAGCTCTGGGCACCACTTTTTAATAAACGAGCCTGTTGGGTCTTGATCTTCTGACTGCTTAATTGGGTTGTAGTGCCTAATGGTGTTAATGCCTGTTACCGAGGCTTGCATTTGAATTTGCGGGTAGTGAATTCCGGGCTCAAAATCTAAAAAGTAATTAGCGAGCGGAAAGCTTGCTTGCTGCCAACTTATATTTAAATGATGGGTTACAAAGCTTACAAGCATGGCGCGCATTCTAAAGTTTATATAACCGGTGGCTTTTAAGCAGCGCATGCAAGCGTCAATAATGGGAATACCTGTTTGACCTTGCGCCCAGCGTTCAATATCGTTTTTAACATGTTCATCATCGCGATACGGAAATACGTGATAACCCGAATTAAGGGCTAAAAATTCCATAGAGCATTCGCTTTCAAACTTTTGCATAAAGTGGCAGTGCCAATGCAAGCGCGATACAAACGCAGCAAGCGGGCGCTTCCAGCCTCTTTTATCGGGGTGCTTTGAGTGATATTCATCAATTGCCATTTGATACACTTGCCTAAGGCTAATGTTCCCCCACGCTAAATAAGGCGAAAGCCGAGAGCAATGGGTTTGGCTTAAACTTGGGCTCGATATTCCTTTTTGATAACCTTTACCGCGCTCGGTAAAAAAGCTCTGCATTACTTGGCGTGCATGCAACGGGCCGCCTTGTTGAAAGCTGTCGTGATCTTGCGTGTAAGCGCTTGGCAGCTCAGGTGCTTGGTAGTTATTGAGGGTAATTGTTTTTATACTCTTCCAATTAGGAACAGCAATAGGTGCTTGCATTGTTTGCTGCCAGCGTTCATTCCAGTTATTACGATTTTTTTTGCCGCGAATAACCGCGCCTGTTTGCGACTCTTGCCAATTAATGTGGTTATGCTGGCACCATACTTTTATTGCCTTATCGCGCTCAAAGGTGTTGTTTAAGCCTATTTCTTGATGGCTAAAAATATTAACTATTTCAAACTGCGTCTTTATCGACTCAAGTAAATCGTTCATATTTAAATTAAATATATAAACACAGGCGTTAAAACGCGCTAGCTGATTATTTAACTCAACTATCGATTGATACACAAAGCGCCAGTGCCGTTCATTGTAGTGTGCATCTTCGAGCAGTAATGGCTCAAAGTTATAAAATAACAGGGTCGGTAAGCCATTACTAAATGCATTTTTTAATGGTTGATGATCGCTAAGACGTAAATCACGTTTAAACCACACGATGTTTATTTTTTCTTTCATACTGGCAATATTAAAACCGTGGCATTATAAATAATAGGACAAAACCAATACGTATTAAATGTAAAAGAAGACTAGTGTAAAAACGATTTTGATATAGGCAACTCATGTTAAGGTGATACTAAAATGAGTCGCCAATAAAAGAAGTATTATAAATAGGGAGAATTACCGTGATACTTAAGCAATTTTGGCACTTGCAGTCATGTGAGAGTACACCTATTAAAGCTTCACCAATTGCAACTACTTCCATTATCTTTTCCTAAAACTTGCGGGGGTATCGCTTTGTATGACGATACCCTCAGTTAGGGTAAAATTAAAAACGCTTACCAATAGTAAAGCTAAAGACACGAGATATGACAACGCGCGCATTAAATATAATTGATTGATCTGCTACCGTTTCACCTGAGTGAAACTTCCCTCTGATAAGTTTCCTGAGTTATTTAGGTTTTTAACATCGACACGAAGATTTAAGGGTACTCGCCGAGATATCATGGTATGTAGGTAGGGCATCAAAGGCTCCAAACGTTGCTACTGTTTTGGCTCCGCACTTAGTAGCAAAGTCGATAGCCTTTGAAACGTTAGTAAAGTTACTTGCCCAGTCAGTAAATTCTGTTTTATTACTCACTAGCGAAGATATTTGATATAAAAAACCACCTACAAACGCATCGCCTGCAGCTGTGGTATCCACAACATATGCCTTAGGGCAAGGATAAGTACCACTAAATGAGCTAGATGAAAAAGTAATAGGCTCGCCACCATCGGTCATTAAAACTAAAGCTACGCCACTATCTACCCAACTTCTAATAGTGGTATCAATATGCTCTATTCCATAAAGCGAGATCAGCTCATCTTTACTCGCTTTAATAACATCAACTGTTTTAGCAACATCCTCAATAACAGATTTAGCTGTGAGTGGTTCATCCCAGAAGGCTGAACGAAAGTTAATGTCAAAGCATGTAACCGAGCCTGATTCTTTAAAGTGTTTTAGCGCATGTAAGGTTGTATTTAATACTAAAGGTTTTGCAAAAGAGCCTGAACAAAAACTCACAATTTTAGGTGTTGAAAATAAAGAGGGCTCTAAATCGGTTATTTGTAAATCGTAATGTGCAGCATCTTTATCGTAAAATTCAAATGTACGTTCACCGTTTTCATCCAACGATACGAACGCGAGTGCCGTCTTCCCTTTTTTTGAAAAGCCAACATAAGATGTGTTTACATTATACATTTTGAGTGCATTTATTAAAAAGCGACCAAATTTATCATTGCCTACTTTACCAAGCAAATAACTTGAACCACCAAGCTTTGCTACGGCTACAGCAACATTAGCGGGTGCGCCTCCGGCAAACTGTGTGAAGTCTAGTTCGCTATTTGATGCCTTATTGTGCATGCAGTCATGTGAGAGTATATCTATTAAAGCTTCACCAATTGCAACTACTTCCATTATATTTTCCTAAAAATTGCGAGGGTATCGCTTTGCATGACGATACCCTAGATTAGAGTAAAATTAAAAACGCTTACCAATAGTAAGGCTAAAGGTACGAGGTAAGACAACGCGCGCATTAAATGTAGTTGCTTGACCTGCTACCGTTTCACCTGCGCGAGGATCCCCCTCTGATAAGCCTTCTGAGTTATTTAGGTTTTTAACATCGGCTCGAAGGTAATAACCGTCTTCGTTTTCAAGGGATAAACCAAGGTTTAACATGCCATACATAGGCAGTTCTGCTGTGTTGGCGTCGTCGGCATAACGTTTACCGCTCCAAGAGTAGCTACCATGAATAGCTGCCATACCCCACGAAAAATCTTCAAACTGATAGCTACTAGTTAATTGGCCAAAGTGCTTAGGCACACGTACAGGTAAGTTGCCGTTTATATCAATAGAGGCAGAGCTTCCATTAGCATCCAAGTATTGCGCCGCTGGTGTGTTTACAAATTCGGGTGATTGGTACGTTGCAGATACACCAATGCGCCAGTCTTGGGTGATTTGCAGGTTAAATTCGGCTTCTACACCTAAGGTTTCTGTGTTTCTAAAGGCTTGACGTTGCACTACTTGACCATTTTCAACAGTAGGTACATTAAAGAATAAATCATCCGCAGCGGCGAAGTAACCGGTTACAAATGCTGCGACATCACCTTCGTTATATTTAATGCCCACCTCGGCCATTACCGTTGAAGCTGGTTGTGTTTCGCGTCGCTCAGAGTTATTAAATTGATTAATTTCCTCTTGACTAGTTAGGTTGGTAATCGCCATGTATTTATCTACATCAGGCATACGAAAACCATCTGCATATCGAGTGAATACCGCTAAGTCGTCGTTAAATTTGTAGTTAGCTGCAATTGTCCATGCCATTTCGTTGTATTCAACATCAAAGTTTCGGTAAGTCCCATCACCAAAGGGCAGGGCAATATTCCCATTGACGGTATCAGTATCGCTAGCAAAACTGTCAATTGTGTAATTAGCTTGGTTTTGCGCTTCACCATCTGCTTTGAGGTTTTCGTATCTTAAGCCCAGATTAAACGACACATCTTCAAGCTCGTATTCAAAGTCAGCAAATGGCGCAAGGGTATTTTCACTATAAACAATATCGGCAAAACCATGTGATCCAGACTGAATACCTTTGTAAGTACCGCTGGCAATATCATCACCTTGTGCATCTGTAAATACAACATCTAAGCGCTGTGGCTGGGGCTCTACTGATTGCAGTGTATTAATTCGATAGTCGGTAACATGGCCATTAATATTAGAGAAGAATAAGCCAAAATTAGCGTAAAGAGTCCCTTCGCCTACATCATCAAAGGTGTAGTTGAATCTGGTTTCGTTTTGAAAGTTATCGCCTTCAAAACGTCTATGCCAAAAGCCTGCGTTTATTCCGTATCCATTGGTGTTGTAGGTATTTACGTTGCTTGAATCAGCCAATACAAAACCGTTTCCTGCATCGCGTATATCGTAATTTAGGTTACCATCAACCATGGCATCTGCAAGTGCATCAGTATTTGCAGCATATATAGCTTGTGCTTTGCTAGCTAACGATTCGGCGTTGCTTACGTTAATGATGCCGGTAAAGGTTGTTAGCATATCGGTATAACGCATTTGGTTTGAAAAGACTAAGTTTTCGTTGATTTCAATTTCGGTTGTATTGCCAAAGTAGGTCACATTAGCGTAGTTACCATCTGCAATATCTAAATCAATGTCGACGCTTGGGGCGTTATTAAGAGTTAATAAACGCGCACCTGCTGAATTACCGGTAGTGCCATCTCTGATATCCATCCCGCCTGGGATTGTTTTAGCATTGGTGGTTGAGCCTATTAATGGCTGAGGAATAAAAAAGAATGATCTATCATTTTGTTTATTAAACTCAAAGCGAGTAAAGCCGCTGCCATCTTTAAAAAAGTGCTTAATATTGCCATTAAGCTCACCACCTTGGTTAGCTGTATACCCCGGATCGCGTGCAGAGTCATCCTTGCGATACCAAGCGCCAACAGCATAGATTGTTTGATCATCTATTGATCCGCTAACCCAACCTTGTCCACCTAGGCGGTTGTTGCTGTTGGTTTCAAAAAACACATCACCTTGGGTATCATCGGAGCCTTCACGAGAAATAAAATTAATAAACCCAGCTGGCGCGCTACCAACAAAAATTGACGAGGCACCACCACGAATAGCTTCAACGCTGCCAACAAAATTAGACAAACGGGTAAAGCGATCATTTTGAGTAAATAAAATATCTTGATTATAAAACACGGTCATACCATCACGAAGTAGTGCTGTAAACTCTGTTTGCGTTGATAACGGAAAGCCTCGTGGGGCTACGTTGTTACCGGTTTCTCCACCGGTGTCTTCGGCATGAAAACCAGGAATACTTCGCACTAATTCAGCAACACTGTGCGGAGCCAATTGCTCTAACTTTGCTTAGTTAAAGGTAGTTATTGCATTAGTTGATTCGATTTTCTCTTTTGGCCGAGATGTTCCCGTTACAATGATGCGCTCAAACCCTAAATCACTTTTTGCTACTTGTTGCTCTTGTGACAAGACGCTAGGGGATATGGATAGACCTACAGCGACTGCAATTAGAGTCATTTTTGCTGATACTTTCATTTTTCTGTTCTCTCTTTGTTGTGTGTATACAAATTTGCGGTTTTATTAATCAAACATGTCAGTGTTATCAAATTTGTAAATAGAATGTAGAGAACTTAAAATAATAAATCAACTATTATTACTTATTATTTTTTGTACAGCTTTTTGATTGTTTAAGTGAATTTTTTACCTCTGATAAAAAATAAATAAGCAGCCAACGTTACCGATGGCTGCTTTTTAACTTTAAAGTATATTAGTGGTGTGAAAGGCTTGCGTGATCTTGAGAAAAGTTGATAAGTAAGGGAAGGTTAGCGCAGCCTACTGATTGAGCCTTGGCGCCAATAGAGCCACTTTGTACTTCACAGCGATTAATACCGCGATGATCAGCCTGGCTCAATTTTAACTTTGTTGCCAAAACTATTTTTTCTCTGACATTGATAGGAATGGCGCCATCAATGACAATTGCCTCAAAATCAAAAATAGCTAAAGAACACAATGCCGCGTAGGCGAGGCCATCTGCAACTTGGTCTATCCACTTATCGAGTACGGGGCCTAAGTCTCCCCAATACTCTTTTGAACTCCATAGTATGTCAGTATTGTAGCCATCACCTTTGAGCATTTTTTCGAGAATATACAGTGATGATTGCATAATAAGTTGTTGGGAGGTTAGTTGTCCTTCTCTATTAAGCATAGGCCTAGGTAATGAACCTATAGCGCCGGCATTACCTTTTTTACCAGTAAATAAGGTTTCGTTTATAACAACTCCACCACCAATAAAAGTACCAATAAAAATATATAAAAAATCGCTAAAACGAGCAGGATTACCAAAGCTTAATTCAGCTGAACAAGCCGCGGTATCATCATTACATACATACACGGGAAGGTGTACAATTTGATTTATTTTTTCTTTAAAATCAAAAGACTTCCATTCATTCAATACTGTTTTTGGAGCGCCGGCTTCTTCTGTCCAGTTCCAAATTTCGTAAGGGGTTGCAACACCCACACCTAAGATACGCTTGGCTAATTCGTCACTTAAGCTCATTTTAAGTACGCTGATCCCTTTCTCTAAAAAGGTTAGCAAGCTCTGTACTGTGGGGTAAGCGCAGTTTTCGTGCAAAGTTGCGCGTATATTTCCTACTAAGTCAATCAAGGTTAAATCAAAACTGCGACGACCTACTTTTAAGCCAATTCCAAATGCACCATTTGGATTTAACGCAAATGGGATGGTTGGTTGGCCAACCTTGCCACGCTGAGGGTCTTTCCGTATTAATAACGATTCGGCTTCTAAACTATTGATAATTACTGTGACGGCCTGTGCTGAAAGCCCTGTTTTTTGTGCAATTTCAGCTTTTGGAGCACTACCGTGTTGGCGAATTAATGACATAATTCGGCGTTCATTATGAGCACGCAGGCCAGATTGGCTTCGGCCTTCTTGTAAAGAGAGTCGAGGGTTTTTAGATTTGATAATTATTCCTACCTAGTTGTTATTATCTTGAATAACCTGATTAATTGTACACCGAGTGTGTGTAATTGGCGACTATATTAGCTTTATTGCCGGGTTCATTTCTTATTATTAAATTTACGACAGAGTTTAAATAAGTTACAGGAGGTTAATAAATAACTATAGTTGATTTATTGACGGGATGATATTTAACTGGTTAAATGCTTTACTTAACATTAACAACTGAGACACGGCAATGACCACACACACACACACACAAACACCTCTTGTCTCCAAGGAGATGGTGGTTCCCTTTATTTTACTTGTTCTGTGCTTTGCTGCATGGGGAGCTGCGGCAAACATGACTGATCCGCTAGTAAAAGTGTTTAGTAAAATTTTTACTATGTCGTCAGTGCAGTCTGCATTGGTACAATTTAGCTACTATGGAGCTTACTTTTGCTTAGCTATTCCGGCGGCATATATCAATAAACGCTTTTCGTATAAAACAGGTGTGTTAACCGGTTTAGGGATGGCTGCAATCGGAGCATTTTTGTTTTATCCCGCCAGCCAAGCAATGACTTATGGTTTTTTTTTAGTGGCTTTGTTTGTGTTAGCTGGAGGCTTATCTATTTTAGAGACATCAGCAAACCCTTATGTAATGGGAATGGGCACCCAACAAGGTGCAACTCGCAGGTTGAATTTGGCGCAATCATTTAACCCTGTAGGTACTAACATTGGTGTTTTTTTAGCCGCTACCCTTATTTTACCAAAGCTCAATACAGCAACCTCTGGTGAGCGGACTAATATGAATAGTGAGCAATTAACTAGCATTATAAGCGCAGAACTTGATGCAGTTATGGTGCCTTATGTTGGTGTGGCTTGTGTGTTGGTTTTTATTTGGTTGGCAATTGCGTTTACTAAAACACCTAATTTTTGTAAGCAAAAAAAAGTCTCTAAGCATGTAGAATTTAGTGCAACGTTAAAGCGCTTGTTTAAAAATACCCATTACCGCTTTGGTGTTATCGCCCAGTTTTTTAATGTTGCGGCGCAAACTTGTGTATGGACATTTACCATCCAGTACGTAATGGAGGCACTCGATACAAATGAAGTTACCGGGGGAAGTATTTTACAATACAGTATGATCACCTTTTTAGTTTCTCGATTTGTAATGACCTGGCTTATGGGATTTATTCGTCCTGCCAAACTGTTAATGGCAACCTCTATTATTGCAATGCTGCTGTGTTTTTATATGGTGAAAATGCCAAATATAAGTGGCGTATGGGCGCTGGTAAGTATATCGGCTTGCTTATCATTAATGTTTCCAACTATTTACGCGATTTCACTACATGGGTTAGGCGATGATGCAAAACTAGGTGCTGCTGGTTTAGTAATGGCTATTTTAGGTGGAGCGATAGTTCCTGTATTCCAAGCTGTGTTTATTGATACATACAGTGTCGCGTTTTCTTATGTTGTGCCTGCGGGGTGTTTTATTATTGTTGCAGCTTATGCTGCATTTGATTTAAAAACAAAAGTCAGAGTATTCAATAATGTAGCGCCTTGCTAAATGGATTGAAAACCGAGCCTGAAGGCTCGGTTTTACTTTTTAACTTTTCTCATTTGTAAATCTTCTTTAACCCCAACCTTCATCGGATTAAGATATTAGGCATGTTGATATTCTTATTTAGTTGAAAAAATATGTTTTTAGATCTCACCGAAAATACCAACCAAAATGTTTACTCTTACTTAGTAGGCGGTATTAGCCCACGACCTATCGCATGGATAAGTACATTAAATAGCGAAGGTATTGAAAATATTGCGCCTTATTCATTTTTTACTGTGGCTAGTTGCAAGCCAGCTGTTTTAAGTGTTACGCAAGTAAACCCTAGTGATAAAACGAATAAAGATACGCTCAGTAATCTAATGGCAACTAAAGAATGTGTGGTTAATATTGTCAGCCAAGAGCTAGTTGAAAAAATGAACCAAAGTTGTGCAAATTATCCTAGTGATATAAGCGAGTTTGATGCAGCTAACATTGCCCAAGCTCCAAGTAAGTTAGTTAACGCGCCAAGCGTTGCCGATTCAAAAGTACGGTTTGAATGTAAGTTACGCGAAGTTATTAGTATTTCAAATGAGCCTGGCGGTGGAACAATGATGTTGCTGGATGTAGTGGGTATTTGTATAGACGATGAAGTGATGAGTGGTGGCTATATTGACCCTGAATTATTAAATGCAGTGGGCAAAATGGGCGGCGATTACTTTAGTACAACCAAAGATAAGTTTTTGCTTAAAAGGCCACAGTTGTAATTTTAATATAGATTCTTCCTTTGTTTGTGCACATTGTTTGCACTTTTACTTGTTAACTTTGTTTTATTAAACGTTAAAGTAAAGGTTCAAGCATTGAAAACACTTCTTAAAACAAAAGCCGTTAATGCCACTAAGTTATTTGCGTTAAGCGCGCTTTGTATTGCTTTAAGCGCATGTAATAGCGATTCTACAAGTACTACAACAGACGGCGAAACGGTCAGTAATAGTGCTCCAACTGTTGACGCCGGTATTGACCAAACTGTTGACGCCGGTATTAACCAAACTGTTAATGCGGGCGATACCGTTTATTTAATTTCAACAGTTGAAGATGATGGCGAAGTATCTGTTAGCTGGTCACAAACATCAGGCACTACCGTTAGTTTATCTTCAAGTACTGCAACGTCTACTGAGTTTGTTGCACCTGAAGTTTTAACCGATGAAGCACTTGTATTTGAAATCAGTGCAGATGATGGCACAAACGATGTCATTGTAGATACAGTTACAGTTAATGTTATTGCTTCATCAGACTCAGATACAGTTGATAATAGTGCAAAACTTACCAGCTGGTTAATTAACAACGATACAACCTCTACTTATATACAAAACAATGGCGCAGTGGTTGAAGATGTTCAATCAGTTGAGGTTGTTACTGTTTCTGAGGAAGATGCTGACGTTGAATACATGTATGTGCAAACAACTGACATTCCTAAATATGACGTAACGCTTACACAAGACCAAGTAGACGCGTTAAATAACCGCCCGCGTGCAGCTACCGATTTTTATAACGGTGTAACCTCAGCAGCAGTAGGGCAAACCATTTCGTTTGGTGAAGATATTGGCTATAACAGCAGCACTGAAAACTGTGATGACACAGGCGGTGCAGGCTATTGGCCTCCAGGACCAGGTTGCCCAACAGAACAAGCGGTTGAAGCGTATTTTCCGATAACACCTACCGATTTATCTGACGCTGAAACTTGCGAAACAGGTTTAGGTACCGTTGGCTTAATGGTTAATGGCACCAGTATATTTAACTGGGGCGATGGTATGAGCTACGGAAATAATATTTGGTATACATTAGCGCCCATTGCTGAGCAATACGATGTTGATGTGTGTGGCGGACATGCAGCTAACGGTGAATATCATCACCATTTTTATACGAGTTGCTTAGCTGATTTACTCGAAGATGATGGCGATGCGCATTCACCTATTTATGGGTTTGCAGCTGATGGCTATCCGCTTTATGGTCCTTATGAAAGTAACGGACAACTAGCATTAAGTGGCTGGGAAATGCGAGATTACGGTGCACCTACAAGTGAAGGGGGTTGTGGTACTGAGGGTGAGCGAAGCTGTACCTTAGTTGATCAATACGATGTTAGCCAAGGTACACAAACAAGTGATGCAGGTCCTGCTATTGGTGCACAAGTAACGACGCTCTCTGGTAACACATTAAATGCCGACGATGGTTATTACTTTGAAGATTATTACTACGCGCAAAAAACAGTAACCGGTGCTCAATTAGATGAGCATAACGGCCACGATACTAATGATGGTAAGGGTTATCACTACCATATAACACTAACGTTAGACAGTGATGGTAAATTACAGCCTTCTTTTCCTTATCAAATAGGGCCTCGTTTTAAAGGTCAATTAGCCGATAATTCAATTGGTCGCTGTGATACTGGCGAAACAATGGGTCCACCACCGGGAATGTAAGGAGTAACTATGCGTTATTTTAAATACGCATTGATCCTAACTACTGCTGTGCTATCGAGTTTTAAGCTCTTTGCGCAGCAGGAAATGATGGATCATAGTCATATGCCTATAGCAGTGCCAAATGACACGCCAATCCCGGCATTAAGCCTTAAGTTATTAAAAGATAGTATGTCGGGTTATAACTTAATTTTAGATACACAGAGTTATGATTTGTCTGTGCCGCCAGAGGGCACGATGAACATGCAACAAATGATGGGCGTGACAACAAACCAAGACACCGGTTTTTTACAAGGTCATGCTCATTTATACATTAATGGGGTTAAAATACAGCGAATTCACGGACAAGCGTTGCATTTACCTGCTAACTTATTTAAAACAGGTATAAATACCGTATCGGTTACTTTAAATAATCATGGTCATATGTATTGGACCGCTCAAGGTAAAAAAATAGTTGCTACGCTGTATGTTAACGACCAAACCAAAGAGTTTATAACATACCGATTTGAGAGCTTTCCTAGCAAGGTTGAAAACACGCATTAATGAAAATTCATAATAAACTTTTTTTAATACTATTTAGTTTTACCTTTAGTGTTATTGCAGGGCTTGTGGTTCTTATACAGTGGAGCATAGGGCAAGGCGTAATTGATTTTGTTAATGCAAAAGAGGTGAAAGCGCTTGAACCACTTGTTGTGCAATTTGCAAAGCAATACGAACAAACACCCTCATGGGAGCATGTTGTCGGCAATGGCGAAAGCTTTAGAAAACGTGTTGAATCGCAATTAGAAAATAGCCAGTTTTTGCCTAGGCCACAAGAAGGCCCAGGTCCGCGTGGGCGAATGATGCGACCACCGCCGCCAGATCATATTCGTTTATAGGAAGATCGCC
The DNA here is from genome assembly GCF_000498015.1 of Pseudoalteromonas sp. TAE79. Lineage (NCBI taxonomy): Bacteria > Pseudomonadati > Pseudomonadota > Gammaproteobacteria > Alteromonadales > Pseudoalteromonadaceae > Pseudoalteromonas > Pseudoalteromonas sp. TAE79. The sequence goes on along the minus strand of NZ_AUTL01000123.1, from coordinate 18,520 downwards.
GCCCACCGCCAGAAAATATTGCTCACTACGCTTTGCTTGACGAAAATAAACAGCGAGTAGTGGGTAGATACCTCAGCGATTTAAAATATATAACAACCCCAATTATTGTTAACGATAAAATAGTGGGTTACTTAGCAGTTTCTAAAAGAGATAGCTTGGTTGATGGCTATGAGCTTGATTTTTTACAGCAGCAAACTAACTACTTATGGTTTATTGCTTTAGCTGCGGTATTGCTTACATTGCTAGTTACCTTTTTATTGTCTCGTCACCTAGTAAGCCCTGTAAAGCAAATTGCTAACGGTATGCATCGCTTAACGCAAGGTAATTACGAGACCAAACTCAAACTTGAGCGAAAAGACGAGCTAGGACAGTTGAGCGAAGATTTTAATACGCTTGCATTTACACTCGCTAAAGATGAGCAAGTACGTAAGCGTTGGCTTGCTAATATTTCTCATGAGCTTAGGACGCCAATGAGTATTTTACTCGGTGAACTTGAAGCTATGCTACTTGGTATACGAGAACCGAACGCAAAAAATATAAGTTCGGCTAACGATGAAGCTTTGCATTTAAAACGCTTAATAGACGACTTGCATATGCTCAATAGCGCAGAGTTAGGAGGTATGCACTACACTATGCAACCTACTGATATGGCGTTATTATTAAATACTATTGAGCAAAAATATCAGGTTGTGCTTGAACAACATAATATAAAAATATACCTACTAAATAGCGCTAAACACATAACTGTACAAGCAGATAAAACACGCCTTTTGCAGCTACTCGATAATATTTTAATGAACGCAGTACACTATGCACAATGTACAACTATTTCTTTAACGGCTAATAATATAAGCATTAAAGAGCAAACTTATTTAGAGCTTATAATCGAAGATAATGGTGTCGGTGTAGAGCAGTCGCATTTATCGCATTTATTTGAATATTTATACCGAGTAGATAGTTCGCGTAATCGCCAAGAGGGCGGTTCTGGCTTAGGTTTATCTATTTGCCAGCATATAGTTAAAGGTCATAAAGGTGAAATAGCTGCAGAAAAAGCCAGCTTAGGCGGCCTTGCTATTATTATTAGATTGCCAACTATTTAGCTTATAAAATAAAGTTAAGGTTACTTACAGAGATGCCTATGAGTGAACAAATACTAATTGTGGAAGATGAAGTAAAGCTAGCTAACTTAATGAGTGACTTTTTAAGCAGCCATCACTTTATTACTCATCAAATACATCACGGGAATGAAGTATTACCTTGGCTTGAAATTAACAGGCCGAGTGTAATCTTGCTAGACATAATGTTACCAGGGCAAAGTGGTATTGAACTGTGTAAAGCAATCAGGCGCTTTTCAAACGTGCCTATTATTATGGTATCGGCAAAAGTAGAAGAAATAGATAGGCTGCTTGGGCTGGAATTAGGTGCAGATGATTATATTTGTAAGCCGTTTAGTTATGCTGAGCTGGTGGCACGCGTAAAAGCTATTTTAAGGCGATTAAATAACGCAAGTGACGTTACAGAGTCAACAATGAAGCTTGACGAGAGCAGCTACAGCGTAAAATATAGATCAAACAGTATAGAATTGACGAACTTTGAATTTCAACTATTTAAACCTTTGTTTAACAACCCAAATCGTATTTATTCGCGCGATAGCTTAATGGACACTATGTACGCCGATCAGCGTATTGTGAGCCATCGTACTATTGATAGCCATATTAAAAAGTTGCGTAAAAAACTAGATGAAGTGACACAAACTGAAAGTGTTATCCAGTCTGTTTATGGGGTTGGCTACCGGTTTGTGCATCCACAGTAAGGTGGGATGAGCTATGACGATGAGTTACTCATCATCGTCAGCATTTTTAATTCGCTCTAAACGGTCAAACTCTTCGTATTCGGCAGCTTGGATTTCATCAAGAATAGAATCTACATCAGCAAGTTCGTCGCTGTCTTCAAATTCACCTGTAAGCGTTGAATTAGGCGTTAAATTGGCCTCTTCAAATAGTGCCCACATTTCTTTAGCGTATTGAGTTTTTAGTATGCTTGGCGCAAATTCACCATAATAGCGGCGTATGTTATTTACATCGCGTGCAAACATAGCTTGCGCACTGTTATTTGCTGAAGCATTAACTGCCTGCGGTAAATCTATAATTACAGGGCCGTTATTATCTACAAGTACATTAAATTCGGATAAATCACCGTGTATTATACCTGCACAAAGCATAAGCTTAATGTAATGTATCATGAGTTTATACTGCTCAATCGCTTGCTCTTCACTAAAAACGACATGTCCAAGTTGAGGGGCTACGTTACCGTCCTCGTCCGACACAAGTTCCATAAGCAGCACGCCATCAATACAAAAGTAAGTGTCAGGAACACGTACACCTGCGCCAGCTAAACGAGATAACGCATCAACTTCGGCATTTTGCCAAATTTCTTCTTCTAATTGGCGGCCATAGCTAGAGCGTTTACCCATTGCACGCGCTTGGCGTCCACCACGTACTTTTCGGCCTTCTTGATATTGTGCCGCTTTTTTAAAACTACGTTTAACCGCATCTTTATACACTTTCGCACAGCGAATATGTTCACCACAACGCACAATAAATACATCGGCTTCTTTACCGCTCATTAGTCGGCTTATTACTTCGTCAATAAGGCCATCATCAACAAGAGGTTGTAGGCGTTTAGGTATTTTCACAGATTGCCTGCTAAGTAGGGTTGGTTATTAATCATTATTTATGAAAGTGCTCTGTATTTGTTTGTTTAATTGGCTCAAGCAGTATATCAGCTTTGAGAATTAAGGGCAGTAACACTACTGCCAGAGAGTAATTAATCGTATTATTTTATTAGCTTATATATTGATTGCAAAGCAATCAACCAGAACTTTTTTTGAATCATCAGTTTTTATTAAAAATAATTTATTACTTCCTCATTATTTGCACATTGTTTGCGTTTTTAAAGCGTAATCTTAGTTTAATTCTTAAATACGAGGTTATTACTATGAAGCATTTTTCAACTCTTGCCACTGTGGCAATATTATCTATTGCTTTTTCAGCTAATGTAGCTGCTCGAGGCGGTGACAATCCTCCTGAAAAACCTGACTTTTCAACTATTGATACTGATGGGGATGGCGTAATTAGCTTTGAAGAGTTTAGTGCTAAAAAACCGCCGCACGGTGATGCACAAACAATTTTTGATTCTATAGATGCCGATGGTAATGGCGAAATTAGTGAACAAGAGCTTAGCGATCATAAACCACCTCGTCGTGAACGTTGAAAGGATACTAAAATGATTAATAATATTGGCAGCAGCTCTGCGAGTTTTGTGCCGCAACAAAGTAGTCAAGCTGCAAAATTAACAACAGAGCAAAGTGATTTCGTTAAAGAAACGCTTGCACAGTTTGATGCAGAAAACTTAACTAGCGACGATGCGCAAAGTATTCAAGCTGCATTTAAAGAACAAGGTATTGAACCAACAAAAGAGCTTGCTGATTTAATGGGCGAACTCGAGTTTGATGCTAAAAGCATTGGTGATGCAGGAAGAGCTGAAGGTCAAAGACCGCCGCCACCGCCACAAAACTCATTAGAATCAGTCGATACAGACGAGGTAGTGAGCTACTTAGATGAGCTCTTAACTGAGTATTCAAACCAGTTGTCTGATGAAGATAAAGAATCAATCCTTGCATCAGTGCAAGAGAAATTTGGTTTAAGTGAAGGCGACTCGCTGCTAAATGTAACTGCTTAGGTGTTATAACTTAGAGTAAAGCTGACTGTTACTCGAAAGTCTTAAGTCCAAAGCCCAACGGTTAACTCTGTTGGGCTTTTTTATTGGCTTAATTTAACCGTGTTTCTATTTTGCTGGTGCCACCTTCTTCGGTAAATTTAAATACAAAATCTTTTTTACCGTCTTGGTTTATATCTACCAGAAGAATATCTTTATTATTTTTAGGCAGCGTTAGCTTTAATTTTTTGCATTTATCATTTAGCAGTGAGTCTTGCTCTCCATAATAAATATACAGCGTTTTTTTACTGTATTTGTATACCGCATCAATATAGTTATCGCCGTTAATGTCACCTAAATAGAGAACCGGTTCTGATTCATCGCCATTCATCCCCACTTCCATTTCTAAATCAAGTTCAATACTCGATTTATTGGCAAATGAGCCGTCGGGTTGCTGCTTATAAAGATTCATTTCTACATCTACATCAGTACTGCCACCGCCTAATGCCATAGAGGCGATAGTACCTAAGCCAATATCTAAGTCCATTTTTTGTAAATCAATTAAGCCATCATTATTAAAGTCAGTTTTGAGCAATAACTCACTAGGGCCCTGTGTTTCAAATAAGGTAATGGGCGTATTAGTAAAACCTTTAGCACTCCCTAGGTACAAAGTATGTGCTATTTTTATATCTAACGAATCCATACCTTGTGTAGGCTTAAACTGTCTGGTTGTAAAATCTAGAAATCCGTCGTTATTAATATCAATAATTTGCTTTATTTTGCGAGTCTCGCCATTGCTTAGCTCGCCTAGCTCAATGTTAAAATCAATTGAGGTAAGCTTTTGCTCTAAGCCCTCTGAATTAGCAAGTAGTACATCTGCTCCAAAGTCATTTGAAAAAACCAGGTCGTTTAATCCGTCGTGGTTAAAATCGATAACCACAGGTTTATTGTTAATATTAACTTCTAAAGAAAGCCCTTTTCCTGAAAAGCGGCCTTCATACTTAGGCGTTTGTTTAAATTTGTTAGGCTTAAAGCTGCCATCTTTATTTTGAATGTATAAAGTACTGCTTGCTAACCCGGGGATAAAAATATCGCTTAGACCATCGTTGTTAGCATCGAAAACAAAGTCTACTTTTTCAAATTTATCTATTTTTAATTGATTAAGAACCGACTCATAATTAAACAACAATGTTGGTTTACCTGCTTGGGCTTTATATACGCCATCACTTGTTAGTACGAGTGCTTGTTTATCGGTGATGTTAGCAAGTGTTGCCACATCAAACCCGATGGCGTTTTTTGGTAAAGCAAGTTCACTACTAAGTGATGTAAGTAAATTGATGGCTTCTAATTGTTTTGATTCTTTATTATATGCAAATAAAATCTCTGAATCGGTTGATACTAATTCATCCGTTGTTTTTATTGCCATTGTTTGAGCTATAACGCTTATGGGGGTAAGTAAAGTGATGAGTGAATAGCAAAGTGGTTTTATCATGCAAATTCCTTTTTTATATTTAGTTGTATCGTTAAAGTTTTTATTATTTAAGCAGCGTCAGCGCATAATTTTGCCTACTATCCAGCGCTGGGGCTTTTTCGTTTAAACGTAATATACATATGTAAGTTGGATTATATTTAGCCTACGCTAATTACTATTTACTGGGTGTAAGCAATTGTAAGATTATGTTTTAGGAAGGGGCTGTTGACCTTTAAGGATTGAAATTTGTTCAATCTAAGGACGATTTAATCGCGGCGCGAGGTTTGTAACCTAGTAACAAAGAGTCTATCTCCCTAGGCAGAACCTTTGGGCAGCGCATGTTTGGCATTAATACTACGTTATCAACTATGTATGGTTAATAACCACACTTCATAGGCTCTGCCTTGCTTAAATACCAGACAGTCTACTGCAAATTCAACCTCAAAAAATAAACAGGCCCTAATAAGAAAGGTTGCGCATAACTCATATGGTAGCTAAGCGCTTTTAGAGGTGTTTGCTATTAACTACATTGCTTATTTTGCTCATTTAAATAAGCATCTACAAAACCTACTTCCATCGGTTTTGAAAAGTAATAACCTTGTAGGTGAGATACACCAATTTTAGTGAGTGTGTTTGCTTGCTCAATAGTTTCAACGCCTTCTGCAACAACAGTAAAATCTAAAGTAGAGGCCATTTGTACAATTGCATGAATAATACTTAACCCTCTTTTATCCATATTTTGAATAAAGCTTCTGTCTATTTTTACTATATCTACACCAATATCAAGCATGCTTGATAGTGATGAGTAGCCTGTACCAAAATCATCAATTGAAATACAAAAGCCTTGTTTTTGTAGTGCTTTAACGGCTGTCAAAAATGTGAGTTTATCCTCGGCAAATACTGACTCAGTAATTTCTATGTGTAGGTTTTTAGGTTCTACCTGGTGGCGATTTACTATTTTTAATACTTTAGATACAAAATCAGGATCTTGTAGCTGAATAACCGATACGTTTACGCTTATAGCAATTTGTGGTTGTAAGTGACTTAATTTTGTTGCTTGTATACATGCCTGTTCTATTACCCAAATACCTAACTCGGTTATTAAACCGTATTGCTCGGCAATAGCTATAAATTCATCAGGGAAAATATTTTCACCATCTAGTTGCCAGCGTAATAATGATTCAAAAGAGGTTACTTTTGAGGTTTTGCTATCAACAATTGGTTGAAATACTAGCCTTAAACTATTTTCTTCTATGGCACTGGCTAAGCGTTGACTCAAAAGATACTCTCTTTCTTGTATTAATTTGAGTGAATCGTTATAAATATTGATATTACCTTTCGCCATGCGTTTTTGGTGATACATTGCAGTATCAGCAGAGCGAATTAAAGTATTAAAATCACTCCCGTGCTCAGGATACATGGCAATACCAATAGTTGCAGATACCCATTTTTGATATTTATATGTTTCATGCTCGGCACCAATGCTTTGAAGTACTCTATCTGCAAACTCGATAAGCTCAGCTTGTTTTTGATACGTTGCTAAAATTAAAAACTCATCCCCGCCCCATCGGCATTTAAATAGCTGTTGATTGCATACATTACTAATTCTTCGTGCTATTTCTTTTAATACTTTATCGCCTACTTTATGACCCAACGAATCATTTATTTGTTTAAACCCATCTAAATCTACGAATAATAAAGCAAAGGGTTCTTGAGGGTTGTCTGCTAGTTGTCTGTTTGCATTTTTTAAAAATGCGGTTCGGTTTAATAGATTTGTAAGTGGATCGGTATTCGATAAACGGTAGATTTCTTCTGTGCGTTGCTCAACCTTGTTTTCCATTTCATTAAGCAGCTCTCTGTTTTGGTTTTTGAGCTTGATTGCGCTGTGTGTAAATGTGGCTGATTTGTACGATGAAGCCACCATAATAGCAGTAAATGCTAGGCCTAAAATACCGAGGACAGAGTTGTAGTTTTCGTTAGAAAAGGTTAATAAAAAAGAGTAGGGCGCCAGTAAAATAATGCTATAGAGTACAGCGGTTACTCGACTTCCTGAAAGCAGATTTGCAGAGCCTCCTGCAAAGGCAGATAAAATAGCAATCGTGGTTGTCGTCTCTATTGCTGATGAGGTGCTATGAAACCAAAGTGCATACCCACACCACGATAGCGCAGTTAAAATACACCCCGTTGAAAATCTTTTTGAGTATGTGTCAGCATTAAATAGCGGGCTATCCTTTTTGGTTTTATAAAACCATATTACATCAATAGCGCGAGCTGCTAATAAGACAACCATAATGCTTAGCCAAATACTTTTTTCGTAGGATATTTTCTGGTTATTTAAATCAAAAGCAAACACTAATATAAAACTGACTACAGTCGATATGGCAATACCAGAGATGGCATTAGAGTATAAAATTTTAACGGTTTCTCTGCGTTCTTCACTATTTAGATTTTTATATGGCACTAAGTAAAACCTTATACAAAAGTCACTCCAACTAGCGATGGAGAAACGTTCAAGAAATACAGCAAATATTTCAGATGAACAAAAGCGTATTAAACATCGATTAGCTAGGCTCTAATCCTGAGTATAAGAATAAATATAGTTTATGAAAGCAAAAAAAAAAGTTAGCACAGTAAAAAGGCTCATAATAAATAATCATTTTGAGCCTTAAAATTATCAAGCAGGTTAAAGTCTTAAGAACTTTACTCGCTGTTCTATAGATTTAACCTTCGAAATCGCTATCGTTATGGCGCTCTGCCATTTGCTCTTCTTCAGGGCCCCATGTGCGATTTACGCGGCGGCCGCGCTTTACAGCAGGGCGATCAGCAACTTGTTTTGCCCAACGAACAACATGAGTGTATGAGGCAACATCTAAAAATTCAGCTGCGTCATATAAGTCGCCTAAAACAAGCGAGCCATACCAGGGCCAAATTGCAATATCGGCAATTGAGTATTCATCACCCGCCATGTATTCATTTTCGCTTAAATGACGATTTAACACGTCAAGTTGGCGTTTAGTTTCCATAGTAAAACGATCAATAGGGTATTGCATTTTACTTGGTGCGTAACTATAAAAGTGACCAAACCCACCACCTAAGTATGGCGCTGAGCCCATTTGCCAAAATAGCCAGTTACGACACTCTGTTTTAGCTTTTAAATCCTTAGGGATGAGTACATCAAATTTTTCAGCCAAATACTGTAAAATAGAACCTGATTCAAAGATGCGAGTAGGTGGTGTGGTTGAATGATCCATTAGCGCTGGGATTTTTGAGTTTGGATTAATATCAACAAAGTCAGATCCAAACTGATCGCCATCACCTATGTTTATTAAATATGCGTCATAGTCTGCATCGGTGCAACCAAGCTGTAAAAGCTCTTCAAACATGATTGTAGCTTTTTGGCCATTTGGCGTAGCAAGAGAATAAAGCTGAAATGCGTGCTCGCCAATAGGTAGAGTTTTGTCATGAGTCGCGCCTGCAATTGGGCGGTTAATGCTGGCAAATTTACCGCCACTTTCACTTTCCCACGTCCATACTTTCGGTGGCGTGTATTCGTTTTGATCACTCATAAATAACCTCAATGTTAAATGGAAATGTTTAATACTTACTCATAAATGTGGCCATAAAAAATTAATTAAAGGCCCTAAATATTTAATTTACCGACCTTTTAATTTATCGGCTTTTGCTAATCTATAACCTAAAAACAACCCGCTTAGCGCTCCAAATAAATGGCTTTCAAACGATACATGATAGCGCTGAGGTAAAACACCCCATATAAAACCGCTATAAAGTATAGCCACTACAACTGCAATTATAATTGATTTTAATGAGCGTCTTACTAAGCCGTAGCATAGAATAAAGCCCCATAAACCATATATAACACCGCTTAAACCAACATGTATGTTACTGCGCCCAAATGCCCAAACTAAAAGTCCACCGACTAGAGCGGTAAAAATAAATACGTTATAAAAACGTTTTACGCTGTACTGGCAAATTAGCCAACTTAATACTACAAATGGGATCATATTACTGGCAAAGTGCCACCAGCTACCATGTAAAAAAGGTGCGCATAGTATGCCAATTAATCCTTGGATACTGCGTGGATATATGCCTAAACCATTAAGATTTATGCCAGGTAGACTATTGATCACTTGTAGTACGAAGCAAATAACAACAATACTAAATATTGCGAAACGGGTACTAGTTAGTAATGACAGTGTGGTTGGCTTGGTTGCCATATAATCGCCCTAATTGACTTTAAGAGTTGCCAGTATAGGAATTGTATTTGCTAATGAAAAGCAATTAAAAAAGCACAGCATAAAATGCTGTGCTTAATTTTAATTATTACTCACTATTAACCTAATTTAGTTAATAGTTTTTTTGCAGCTAGTTCAGAGCTTGCTGGGTTTTGGCCGGTAATTACTAAACCGTCTTCTAGCGCTAATACACCCCAGTCGTCAGTTTTTTGATAATCACCACCTTTTTTAATTAGCTCGTCTTCAACTAAAAATGGCACGATATCGGTAAGTTGCACTGCAGCTTCTTCAGAGTTAGTAAAACCAGTTACTTTTTTACCCGCTACTAATGCATTGCCATCGGCATCTTTAACATTTAAAAATGCAGCACTTGCATGGCATACCGCAGCAACAGGTTTTTGCTCTTTTACAAAGCTTTCGATAAGTGAAATTGAATCTGTGTTGTCAACCAAGTCCCATAATGGACCGTGACCGCCTGGGTAAAATACAGCGTCAAAATCGCTAGATTTAACCTCACTCAACACTTTAGTGTTTGCCATTAATGTTTGCGCCGCGCTGTCTGCGTCGTAACGTTTTGTTGCATCTGTTTGAAAATCAGAAAGTGTACTTGTCGGATCAATGGGTGGTTGGCCGCCAGCTGGAGACGCTAATGTTACTTCAACGCCTGCATCAACAAATGCGTAATAAGGGGCTGCAAATTCTTCTACCCAAAAACCTGTTTTTTCGCCAGTGTTACCAAGTTCTGCGTGAGATGTAAGAACCATAAGTATTTTTTTAGACATTGAATATATTCCTTCTGATGATTTGAATTAGTTTATCTTGCTTACCAATTACTATATGCACTAACACTGCTTTAAACAACGATGATAAATTTAACTTTATTGATTTAATTATTGATACAATAAAAAGGTTGAATTTAAAACACACTACGGAGCATTTATGAAAGTGTCGTTTGAGCAGTTAAAGAGCATGGTTGTATTTGCACAAATTGTAGAGCAGGGCAGCTTAACCGCTGCTGCCAAACAGCTAGGGCTTACGCGAGCAGTTGCAAGTTATCATTTAAAAAAATTAGAAACGCAGCTTGAAGTTACTTTATTAAATCGCTCAACCCGTACCATGGCGCTCACTGAAGCAGGCATTGCTTATTATGAGCGTTGTAGAATAATTACCGAACAAGCTAATGCGGCTAATCAGCAAATAGAAAATATAAAGAGCGAGCCACAAGGTTTACTTAAAATTAGTTGCCCAGTAAATGTGGGAATGCAGTTAATTGTGCCTGCAATAAATACGTTTAAGCGCCAATACCCTAAAATTCAAATAGACTTACAGCTTACTGACGATGTGGTTGATATTATTAAAAATGGGTTTGATTTTGCAATTAGGGGCGTGGCACTGAGTGACTCCAACTTGCAGGCAACCAAGCTGACTACAATGAGCACTTGTATTTGTGGCGCGCCTGAATACTTTGCACATTTTGGTAAACCTAAAACGCCTTTAGAGCTAGCAGAGCACCAATGGGTCGTTTATCAATTGGGCAGTAAAACATTAACACTTCAAAAAGATGGCAAAAAACACGATATTACAATGCAAGGCGCCTTAAGTACCAATAATGCCGCTGCTCGTACTGCTTTTGTTGAAGCAGGGCATGGCATTGGGCGTATTCCGCTTTACGATGCGTGGCCAAAAGTGCAAGCTGGACTGCTTGAAATAATATTAGATGATTATAAAAGCAAAGATATTGAGCTTTACGGGGTATTTCCGCCAGGGGCTGCGGGCTCTAAAAAGCTACGATTGTTTATTGATTACTTAAAAGCATACTTTGTAAAACAGCATACCGCTTTAGGTATGCTGAAAAGTACTTAATGAGTAGTTTTTACAGCATTTATAAAGTTCGGGTAAATAATGCCACCGCTTGTTGATACATATTTATCGCAAGGGCTGCATCGTATCGCTCACCTTCATCACGCATAAAGGCATGCTGTGCGTTAACTTCCTGCCACTGGTAATTGATGCCTGTGCTTACGCATTGCTGGTATATTTTAGCGCGGCCTTCTTTTGGCACATGCGGGTCTTGTTTGCCCCATATAAAGTGAATTTCGCCTTGTATATCAGCCATACGCTCGAATGAGTTATTTCCAGGTTGCGCAGGTAATGTATTGCTGTGAATATCAGTTGCGTATAAACAAAAAGCCGCATTAATTTCAGGATTTAGTGCCGCTCTGTAAGCTAAGTGACCGCCAATACATACGCCCATTGCGCCGACGGAGCCTGTGCAATAGCTTTGTAATCTAATGAAGTCGATCATAGTTTGTGTGTCACTGTCGTGGTGCTCAAGTGGCTTTGCCCACTTGTCGGCATTGCCTTTGTCTTTACCTGTATCATCATAAGCAAGCACAGTGCCTATAGGGTTTAACTCATGAAACACTTCAGGCACTAACACTACAAAGCCATGGCTTGCTAAAATAGCTGCGCTGCGTGCGATGGGGGCAGTTTGCTGAAATATTTCAGAATAAAAAATGATAGCAGGGAACTGTCCTTGCGCTTGAGGGCGATATACAGTTGTTCGCATTAAACCTGTCGGTGTTGGCAAGTCAGCATTATGTTGTTGGATGATCATAAAAGCGCTCAGTTAAAAAGGTTTAGACTCTTTCTTTATGGTAACTGAGCGCAGCAGAATAAACGACCGCTGAAATGGTTTTTTAAATGCTGGCAGGCATTTTATTACAACTGGCGTAGTAACTTACCGTAGCCGGCCAATCTGAAAAAATACCCATTACCCCCACGTCCTTTGCGAGTACGTCGACTACTGTCATCATGTCGCCATCGTTATCTATAACATCAGCAATTGATTGATAGTAATAACCTCCACCTTCATTAAGCGGGCCCGAGCGCTCAAGGCTCCATGCAATAAGCTTTAAACCTGCTGCTTTTGCGTCAATAGCGTATTGCGATGGCACAATATTACTTTCGTTATCTATTGTTAGCATCATCCAAATTGGAGGAGCTAAAATTTTCACCCCATCAGCCACTAACTCATCCATACCCGGTTGCCATGTTTGTGGGTTACTTGGATCAAATCCGGCTTCACTGTCACGTCCATCTAGGTAAACGCTTTTATCTGCAAAGTCAGGGTTATTGTTAATCCAGTATTTTACGTCTTCAAGGTTAAATGATTGCGGATAAACTTTTGAGGCTGGCACACCCATTTGCGTGTACTCGTCTAGCATTTTTTGCGCATATTGTTCTTGTGTCATTCCATCAAATGGCATACTTACTTGTGGCGATTTTAGCTCTGGTGTCATTTTTACACCTAGCTCATTAAACAGTGCAATGCTTTGTTTATGGGTCATCAATGTGCCGTTGGTGGCATATAAATCAGTGCGCCAACTTGGTGTGCCATCCATGTAATCGGCTACGGTCGTTGCATCAGTGTTTGCACCATCCATTTTACCTTCAAGGGTTAAAAACTCCGCTAAGCTTATATCGCTGGTACAACATTTTGCAGAAGCGGCAATACCATTAGCAGGGTTGGCTGGTGTAAATGGCACACTGCATTTAGCTGCAAGTTCAGGAATGGCTAAAATATTAGTTGTGGTATGCAAATCGCATTGAGAGTGGCGACAAACAAGCTCTTTGTCGTTTGTAAATGTAACATCGCATTCAACAATGCCAGCGCCCATTCTAGCTGCAGCAATGTAGGCTTCTTTAGTGTGTTCTGGGTATTGCATTGATGCACCGCGATGACCAATAGAAAAATCGGTGCGGTAAAAAGGACCTTCGCTGCATGACTCTAATTTTGTTTTTAGTGTGCTTTGAGCCATATCGTTAATTAAATAGTCAGGGCGAGTCCCTAGCTGAATATTTACTCCTTCAGCAACCTCTACAACAATGGGCGTAGGTACTTCAACAATTTCCACTTCGGTGTTGGTAACAACCACTTCTTTTTCTACTATTTCTACATCGTCGTCGCAGCCAGCAAGTGTGGCTAACAATATACAGCCTGTAAGTAAGGTAATACGTTTCATTGTTTATCCTTAAAAAGTAAAATTTGTACTACCTTAATGATTATTAATGACAATTTAGCTACAAGTTTATTAATTTACTTTTTATTAAGCATTTGATTCACTAATAATGCACCTAACATTATAGCTGCACCAATACTTAACCTAACTATGTCAGCATCTCTGTTCCAAATAAGCACGTTAACAATAATCCCTGCTGGGATAAGTAAGTTATTCATGACTGCCAGAGCTCCAACGTTGACGAGTGTTGCGCCTTTATTCCACATAAAGTAACCAAGGCCTGATGCAACAACCCCTAAATAAATCAGTATGCCCCACTGAGTAGAAGTGGTTGGTAATTTGTTTGAATTACCAAATAATGCATAACAAATTGTGGCAATAATAAGTGCGCCTATAAAAAACCATCCAAATACGGTTTTATCATCAAGCTTATTGTTCATCATTAAGCGTTTATAGGTTACTTGGCCTACAGCAAAACTTATGTTCGCACCTTGAACTAATAATAAGCCAATTATGAAATTGCTATTTAGATTTTCGTAACGAATGGTAATTGCACCAATTACAGCAATAAGTGCGACTATAAAAAAGCGTGGGTTAAAATGTTTGTTCAATGCATCATTTAGCAAGGTAATGTACAAAGGAGTCATTACTGTAAATAGCAGTACTTCGGGGACGCTTAAAAATAAAAAGGAGTGGTAGTAAAAGCTATACATAACACCAAGTTGTATAGCGCCAATCAGCATGAGCTTTAAGGCTAAAGGTTTAGGTGTTTGTTTAAACTTTAAAAATGGTAAAAATACGAGGGTTGCTAGTGCTATGCGAATTAACACACTAAACCATGCGTCAACCTGACCTGCTAAATACACGCCAATTAAACTAAATGAAAATGCCCAAAGTAAAGTTACTGCAAATAAGTACCGCATAGCCGTCGTCTCTAAATAATTAATGGCAGCAGTTTATCTGTTATAAATTAATGTATAAACAATAAAAGCCCGCAAGCGGGCTTTTATAAAGCAATAATTAATAAACTAAGTTATTAATTATTCAACTAAACCACGGCGCTTAAGTAGTGCGTCGGTAGTTGGTTTTTGACCTCTAAACTCAATGTAGCTTTGCATTAAGTCGCGGCTGTTACCTTTTGATAGGATTTCTTTACGGAACTTATCACCGTTTTTACGTGTTAAGCCGCCGTTGTTTTCCATATGTGCAAAGGCGTCTGCTGCAAACACTTCAGTCCATAGGTACGCGTAGTAACCCGCTGAATAACCACCTGCAAATGTGTGGCTAAAGAAGTTTGATTTGTAACGTGGTGGAACAGGGTAGTAAGCAATACCGTGTTTTTCTAGCGCGTCTTGCTCAAACTTTTGAACGTCAGTAATTTTCTTATCAGAACCAAATGAATGCCATTCCATATCAAGTAGTGCTGCTGCTAAATACTCAGTAGTGCCGTAACCTTGGTTGAATTTTTGCGATTCAAGTACTTTATCAAGTAAAGCTTGTGGAATTGGCTCACCTGTTTTGTAATGTTTCGCATAGTTTGCAAGTACTGTTGGTTCAATCATCCAATCTTCATTTGCTTGTGACGGAAATTCAACAAAGTCACGCGCCGTTGCAGTACCCGCTAGGCTTGGGTATTTAACATCTGAGAATAAACCGTGAGCAGCATGACCAAATTCATGGAACATAGTAGACACTTCATCAAATGTCATTAGCGTAGGCTCGCCTGCAGCAGGTTTTGGAATGTTCTGCGCATTGTAAATAACAGGTTTGGTGCCTTTTAAGCCGCTTTCGCTAACGTATGCACTCATCCATGCGCCGCCACGTTTGCCTTCACGTGCATATGGGTCTAAGTAAAATAAACCAATAGCGCTGCCATCAGCGTTAAATACTTCGTATACGGTTACATCTTCATGATAAACAGGAAGATCTTTACGTTCTTTAAACGTAATACCGTACAGTTTGTTCATTGCAAAGAATAAGCCATCGTGAATAACCGATTGCATTTCAAAGTATGGTTTAACAAGTGCTGGGTCTAAGTTGTACTTTTCTGCACGTACTTTTTCAGCATAAAAAGTCCAATCCCACGGTTTAAGCTCAAAGCTCTCGCCTGAATCGTTAATCACTTTTTGAATTGCTGCAGCTTCAATTTTAGCTTTTTCAACTGCTTTTGGTGCTAGGTCATCAAGGATGCCGTAAACGTTATCAGTTGTTTGTGCCATACGTGAAGTCATTACATAAGAAGCCCAATCTTTGTAGCCTAAAAGCTCTGCTTTTTGAGCGCGTAGGTTGGTTTCTTTAATAATAATAGGGCCGTTAGTTTTTGCTGCACGGTTTGCAGAGGCTTTAAAAATACGCTCACGTAGGTCACGGTTTTCAAGGCTACTTAAAATTGGTTGTTGCGTTGTATTTACCAAAGTGATCATGTAGCCGTCTTTGCCCGCTTTTTTAGCCGAAGCTGCAAGGCCTGCAATTTCACCTTCAGAAAGACCCGCTAATTCACTTTTATCTGTAACTACAATAACGTCTTCTTTAAACGATTTTAAAATGTTTTGTGAAAACGCAGTAGATAGCTGAGCTAGCTCTGAGTTAATTTCACGCATTTTAGCTTTTTCAGCGTCGTTTAATTTAGCACCTGCTTTTACAAATTGCTTGTAGTAAAAATCAACTAGGCGTTTGTCTTCTGCGTTTAATTTATCTTGGTTGTCGTAAATTGTTTGTACACGTTTGAATAAAGCACCATTTAGGTAAATATCATCTGAGTGAGCAGATAATACAGGTGCCATTTTTTCATCAATACGCTGGTATTCAGCATCTGAAATTAAGCCAGATAAGTTATAAAACGCAGCTGATACGCGATTTAATAGCTCACCTGATAACTCCATTTTAACTAATGTGTTTTCAAATGTTGCAGGAGCAGGGTTGTTAGCAATCGCTTTTACTTGTGCTGTGTGCTGAGCGATACCTGCATCAAATGCAGCTTCGTAATCTTTTGTACCAAACTTATCAAATTCTGGTGCCATATACTGCAATGGGCTTGGCTTAAATAAAACATTGTTTGCGTTCATGTCTTGCACTTGTGCTGCGCCTTCTTTTGCCATGTTTTGTGTATCGTTAGATGAACAGGCAGATAATATTAAAGCACTAGCAATAGTAGTGGCGATCAGGGTTTTACGCATAATAACTCCATAGAAAGATTAGCCGGAATAGGCTTTGCGAGTCGAAAAACCTAGTTAACTTATCAAATTTTGGGGTTTATACAATAAAGTTTATCGGTATTAAGCGGGATTTGAACGCAAATTAGCTAATATTTAGCTTTAAGGGAGGTAAAAGTAGCTCTAAAAGTAAACACTTGAGCTACTTAATCAAGTCGTTGAGTAATAATTTGCTTAATTATATCCAAGTACAAATTTTCTCTCAGAGCCAAAGTTGCTAGGTTGTTGTTGGCCAAACTCTTTGTTAATAGATGCCAATGTTTGCTCTTGCTCTGCAAGAAGGCACAAAATTTTATTTCGATAATCTAGGCTGCTCTCAAATAAATGTAAGTCTACCTGTGGCAGCAAAGTAGCGAGTCTTTGATTTAAAGTAAGTTGTGTCATATGTGATCTCCAGTGCTTGTACACTATTTATATAGCACTCGGTGCAATAAAGAGTTAATAAATTGTTCATAAAAAGCATTTTGAACTTATTAACTTGGCGTTTTAGTTATATTATGACTGCTAAACTTACCCAACACTGAACCGCTTTTACTTTACAGTGATTTAAATTTAAAGCGCTCCTTTGCTTGTTTTGGAAAATAAATGACCTTAGAACACATAAACCAAATTCTTGCCTTTGTTGTATTTAGTTACAGCGATGTACACATTACCGTAGCAAAAATTATTCAAGTGCCTTTAATACTTTTCGCTATTTGGTTTATTGTTACACGCGTTGGCAAGCTAATAACAAAAACGTTATTGGCAAAAAAATTAAGCCAAGATGCCGTGCATTTATTCACACGTATTTACTTTATTTTAAGTATCGCAATTTTAATTTTTACATCTTTAGAGGTATTAAGCATACCGCTGACTGCATTTGCTTTTGTGTCAGGTGCGATAGCTATTGGCGTAGGCTTTGGTGCGCAAAATATAATTAATAACTTCATTAGTGGCTGGATATTAATGTGGGAGAGACCAATACGTATTGGCGACTTTTTAGAAGTGGGCAATGCAAAAGGCGTGGTAGAGACGATTAATACACGCTCTACACGTATTCGTCGAAATGACGGTGTTCATATGCTTATACCTAACTCTCAGCTTTTAGAAAACACAGTAACAAATTGGACACTGATTGATGGTAATGCACGATCATCGGTAAGTGTAGGCGTTGCATATGGATCAGACGTGCTGCTGGTTAAAAAGTTAATTCAGCAAGTACTTGATGACCATGAGGCTATTTTGACTAATCCAAAATCGTCGGTATTGTTTGATGACTTTGCAGATAACTCGCTCGTCTTTAATGCTATTTTTTGGGTATGTGCCGAGTCTGAAACCATGCTTAGAAAAGTACGCAGTGATATTCGTTTTAGTATTTACGCTGTATTTGAAAAGCATGATGTAGTGATTGCTTTTCCGCAGCGTGATATTCATATCGACGGTGAAATTGCATTTAAGCGCTCATAGCTCAAATATAGTAAATATTAAAAGTCGCTCTTGGGCTAACACCGATCAGTTAAGGTGTTTTTGATCGGTTGACCGATCTTTTGGTTGCTTCACAATATCCTTATCATCTTTTGATTATGAGGGTATTTTTATGCTTAGTCATTGGTTACTTGATACGGATATATTCGCCACTCCTGACTCTTTATCTACATTTCAGAAACATATCCCTCTTGAGTGGATTTCTAATGTGCTCGAGCAGACCGATAAAGCAAGTATTCGCAAACGTAAGTTACCTGCTGAGCTTGTCGTCTGGCTTATCATTGCAATGGGTCTTTTTCGCGACCGCTCTATTAGTGACGTTGTTGAGAAGTTAGATTTAACACTCACTGATACCCTGGGCGATACGGTTGCTCCAAGTGC
>NZ_AUTL01000122.1:0-7845 GCF_000498015.1 Pseudoalteromonas sp. TAE79 | reverse complement strand
CCGCCGCAACCGAGGGGTGCAGCATTTCATGTGTAAATGCGTATGCGGCACCACTCGCGTAGTACGTAAAGATAATTTAGGTCATGTCCAGGGCTGCGGTTGCGAGCGAAAAGAATATAAATTTCGCACCGGGCAAATAAAAACAACAGCAAAGCCAAGTACTAAAAAAGCGCGAATTGTTTCACCAAAAACAGTAAGTGCACCGGCTAAAATGCCGCACCACGAAAACCAAGAGCCGCGCCCGCGATACCAGCAGCGCAGTAAATCAACCCGCGAGCTATTAGAAGAACGCTTAGCACAAAAGCAGTTAGAAAAAGAATTAAGCGAATTATGGTGAACCATGAAATCAACAGTTAAACGCCGCAACTGGGTGTATCACTCAGTTGTTAAACCAAAGCAGAGCGAGCAGAAAAATGTCAAATAATCAACTAACCCAAAAGCAAGAACTTGAAGTAGCAGCAGACGTAATTGAATATCTAAAAGGTCGAGGTGTTGAAGGTATTCAAGCTGCATTAATTTTAAAAACATCAGCTACTCATGTTGAAAACAGGCTAGCAGCTCAAGCATTTTTTAATGCTATGCAAAAATCATTAACTTAACCAAAAAGGAAACGCACCATGCACCAACAAAATAAACCACTCGATAAAGGCCGTGTAGCCTGTATTGCTGAAAAATACCAGCAAGGCAACACTACCAAAAACCGCTACGCCACATTAGGCCGTGCCACTAAATGGCCGAGTAACAACCAAGGCGGCAGCGATAGCATTGAAATAGAACTCGACACTATGCCAATTAATCAACAAGGCCCGTTAAAACTATATATATTTTGGGAAAGTGAAAGCCAGCAAAGCCAAACGCACAATAACCAGCCACAAAACCAAAGCCAAGGTTACGCACCGCCGCAATATCAAGGGCAGTATGATCAGCCGCAAAATGCGCCACAGCAAAACCAGTCACAATATAACCAGCGCAGGCAGTAAACAGCACCCACAAAAAAGCCCGTTTAATACGGGCTTTTTAATGCGTGAAATAAAGTAAAGACTATAGCCCAACTAATTCCAATTGTTGTTCGCGAGGTAGGCTTTTAATAAGTGCGGCGGCTAATTGTTGCGTGCTTTGTACCGGAGGGTTTAAGAAGTGATCAAACGATTGGGTAATACGAAACGTCGCCCCGCATTCACGAGTATTAGTACACGAACAATATAAATTTACTACGTGCGTACTTTGCGTTTCACGCGATGTAATCGTAGCTTTAGATTCGCAATTCGGACAAGTAACCCGCGCCATAATAAACCCCAATAGTTAATAAATCACACTGTCATTATATACAGTGGTTGAGTGCGTTACAAATAACCATTTAACTATTGCCTGAGAATCAACAAGCTAAAAAAATCACTCCTCCTCGCCTTCCGCTTTCGTGCAAAAAATGCGTTAAATTGACACCCCCAGTGACAGGCCATTTTGGGCTAGCCCTTATAACTAAAGGATCTGAATGACAGTTGAAAAGGATCGTAATGACAAAAATGTGACAATGTTTGACACAAAGTGACAGCATAAAGATCAAATAGGTGGGCATTTGTTGAATATTGAAATATAATAAATTAATTATCACTTAAGCGATAAATAAATTATGAAGTATTTATATAAAGGCTCACAAAGCCAAGAGCGATTAGATGTGCTTTTATCGTTTGGTAAAAGTACCAGTGAAGATATAAAATCGGCGCTTAGCGACTACTTAGTTCGCGGCATTGGTAAAACAAATGCCGCGTTACTTAATAGCGTAAAAAGCCCAAATTTAACAAGAGCACTTAAGCGTCTTGAGGTCACGGCGGGGAAGGTTGAAAAAGTAAAAGAGCTTGATTGGAAAAATCGCTAGTTAGTCACTAGCGCTTGTTTTTTCTAGCTTGCTGTCAGCCACACTTTTGGCCGCTTGCAGTTGTGAATTGCACTGCGTTAACGCGCTGTTATATTCAATTGCCAACCTGCTCAGGCTTTTCCATTTTGCGCCCTGCAAAGTTGGGTGCGCTACTGGGGCAACAATCCAATCATCAAGCAGTAAATATTTATACCTGGTTTGAATAACAACCCGCTCTTTAGGCTCAGGGGTTAGCGTGCAACCCAATAACCCCAGCAGGCATATCAGCATTAATGCAATCTGTTTCATTTTTATTACTCGCTATATCGTTAAGTTGTTTGGTTTTGCTTTTGCTTATTTGCTCAAGCATCGATGTTTTTTGCATAAAACTGTTTAGCCTGGCCTGAGAATTTGCAATCTCAGCTTCAAGCCGCTCGCGTTGCAACTGCTCATTGTTTAACGTCGCTAACAGCTGGTCGCTGTTTTGCTCTAGCAAATCAACCTCGCTTAGTAGCGATGCTTTTTCTAAGGCCGCATCGGTAACGCTAGCTTTTAAATGCAGCGTTTGAATATAAAAAACACCCGCCACAAACAAAGCCGCCGCAATTAAAACAAAGCTAAAGTTATTTTTAAGCAATCTAAACAAAGCAAGCCATCCCATTATTTGCCACCTCTAATTAATTTAATAAAGCCCTTTGGGTCTTTGCTAAACGTTTCAATAAATTTATTGATCCCCTCCAAAATGTGCGGGGCCGCATAAGCCGTTACACCAATAACGCCCGTTTTTAAACTTTCATCAAATTGCCGCCACTCGCAAAACATAGCTGCCAAGTACGCAGCAAAAACAGCAATTAACACACTCATAAAATAATGAAAAAACGTAAATACCTTACGGCTTAAATACATTTGTATAGCCGCCGCTAAAAAGCTCAACATAAGCAACTGCCCCCACTGTTTAATAAATTCAACTATATCTATCCAGCTCATGCGTCATCCTTGGGTGTTGGGTTAAGGTCTGAGTATTCAGGCTCTTTAAATTCAATATGCTGCGCTGCAGGTAAATAATTATTTATACCTAAAACATCTTGCTGCATTGGCACCACTTCATTGTTGTAATATGCGCGGGTAATTTTATCTAAATCACCAAAACCGTTTTTGTCACCAGAAGACTGGCCGCTTAGCGCTTCTTGCGCACGGTGCATACTTAGCATGTCGTTAAGCGTAATTTTTTTAATTCGCTCAAATTCATCCTTGGTAGATATATCGCCAACCGGTGTAATGTTTATCGCTTTTTCAGCATCAGCTTTATTGCTACGAAAATTAAAAAACAAACTTCTAAAGTTACCCACGCCTTTGCTATCGCGTATAGCATCTTTTAATGCCGTTTCATCTTCAGCGCTTAAATTAGGATCAGCCATTGAAAATATAAAACCCATGTGCGCACCGTTCTTGTAATAGCGGCGCCTAAACAAAGTCGCATCTTCATTTAATAATGCCGACTGAATGCCACCGTAATACTGCGGTATGCCATAAATGCCTTGCCCCGGGTCGTACTCTTTTACATGTATAATTTCGCCCGCATTAAAATAAATAGGCTCATGGCTACGGTTACTTAATTGCGCATACACACCGCGCGTACTCGTATAGCGCATAGTCAGTGCAGGCAGGTGCCGTAGTTTAATAATTTGCCCAAACGAATTTTTAATAATTTGCAAATAAGCGTTGCCACTCCACAGCAAATCAAAGCCAAATTTGCTTAATGCTTGATGGCTTAACAGCGGGTTGGGCTTATACCATTTTAAAATCATATTGCGCTTAAAATACAAAATGGGTCCGTGCTGGGCATTAACGCGCAGCAGTTTAATTAAACCCTGCAAACTAATGGGCGGCGCATAAATACCGTTGCTGTCACTAAATACACCAACGTAATCTGTTAGTCTGTTATCTAAGCACGGCTCGGGGTCGCCAAAACTAAACGCATCAGTTACCGCAGTTCGTTGGTTGTAATTTGGCGCTTGGCCGTTGCTTACTTGTAGTCGTGGTTTCATTAAGCTGCAATTCCTACAGATGTTTGGCGGCTGTGGGCATTACCGTCCAGAGGTTCAAATAACAAGGCGTGCATAATTGCCCACGCAATGTCGGCATGGCCCGTAGTGGCCGTGCGGTTAGTAGCATATGTAATTTGATCGCCAACAACTTTGCGGCGAATATTAATAAACGAGCTAGCAATGTTTACCGCGTCCTGGTCAAACTCAAGGCGTCGGTTTTGAATAACGTTAATTGCTTTAATAACCATGCGGTTTTTAATAATAGGGTTGTAATGTATCGGCTCAGCGTTAGGGTAAAACTTAGTAATAAGCTCCCATACACCGTAACCAATACCGGTGGTATCAACGCCAATGTGCACAACGTTGTATTTTTCGGTAAGTAGTTTTATTTCGCTGGCCATAGCTTCAAAATCATTACCGCTTAAATCAATTGCTTCAAGCAGCAAAAACTTTTCACCAGGCTTCATCGGCGCACTTAAAATAGCCACGCTCGCCTTATCGCCAAATCGCGCAGGGTCAAAGCCAATAACCACCGGCTTTAACCCGTAAGGGCGTTCGTAATCTAAATCAAAGTCAGGCCACTTGGTCGAATCGCCCACGCAGTTCATAAGCTGTTTGAGGTTAAACGCACTATGCGCATCATCAATAAACTTGCACATAAACAAGTTATTAAACTCATCTACACTGTACTCGTTTTCAAGCACGCCAATATCAATGCGGTCAAACCCACTGGTAACCACATCGTACACAGTAAGCATTTGTCGCCAAATGCCATCTTCGCAAAGCCTGCCATTTTTTAAGCTTTTATGGCTAACATCAATCGCAAATTCAGGGTCGTTACATGCTTTTGTTTTGCGGTACCACTTACCGTTCCAGTGGTCATACGCTTCATGGCTCGTAACGCTCGGCGTACTAAAATAGGTTATTCGTAAATGCTTATGCGTTGCCATGGCCTGCGCCAAACCGCGCAAGCTCTTATATTTTGGAATCCAAAAAACTTCGTCTATATATAGGTCGCCACTTTCCGACTGAGCAGTACGCGCATTAGTGCTTTTAAAAATAAGCTTAACTGTTTTGCCGCCCGCCAAATTAAGCACCATTGGTGAACCGGTTAGCTCAACATTAAAATGCTCACGCACCAGCGCCACAATATTGGCTTTAAATACCTCGGCCTGATCACGGCTCGCCGATATAAATATTTTATTACGACCATTAATAACCGCATCGTAAAAGGCTTCAAACGCAAAGTAAAAAGTAGCCCCAATTTGGCGGGGCTTTAAAATAAAGCGGGTTCGGTGATCTTGGTTTTCAAACCAATGTTTTTGGTGGGGATAAAGAAGTTTGTCTTTAAGCTCGTCAAGCATTTCAAGCGTAATGCCAGAGCAATCATTTTTCTTTTTCTTCTTCGACTTTTTGCCGCTGCCGCCNCTATTACCAGCACCAGCATCGTCATTGTTAGCGCGTTGCTTAGGGGCAGGCGAAAGCTTGCTTTTATTTAGTGCACATAATTGGCGCGTGCAAAAGTCTAGCTCTTTATATTCAGCATCGGTTTTATTGTCTTTATCGGCTAGCAAATTAATGCGGCGACTAAACGCCATTTCGGCATTATACGTTGGGCACATGTCAGCCCAGTTCTCAGACTCAGACCAACGCCTAACACTTCGCGCACTTGGCATGCCTGCTAAATCAGCTATTTCCTCGTAGGTATAGCCCTCAACAACATACAAATCCTGTGCTTTTTTGCGTACGTCTGGTCCGTAGTTAGCCTTCATATTGCGCCACATTAATTAATCCATGGCGGCAGTGTATTAGTAATAAAGCGCGTAATCTGTCTGTTAAAAACCTGTCCATTCCTAAAAGTTAAATATAGGAATTTCAAAAAGTTAAACCGTTGGAAAGGTGCAAAAGGAGGGTGCAAACTGCAGTTACTTTAAAGCATAAAGCTTAATTAAAAAACATTTAAAAGGTTTGTTTATATGTCAGGTCAACTACGCACAAAACCATTATCAATTGCCGCTGTTGGCATGACTGTCGACGGCCGCGAAATAACCGAGCAAGACGTAGCCGACATAGTAGAAACCTACAACCCCCGCAAGTATGGCGCACGCATAAACCTCGATCACGAATTTAACTGGTCAGGCTGGGCCGCTAAAAACCTACACAACGTAGACATACCAGGAATGCTAGGCGACGTAGTAAGTGTAGAAGCATACGAAAACGAAGAAGGCGTAGTGTGCCTATACGCGGTGCTCGCGCCCAATCAAGGGTTTGTAGCATTAAACAAAGCCGACCAAGCCGTATATTTTAGCATCGAAATTAGCCGCGACTTCATGGGCACTGGCAAAACCTACCTAACCGGCCTAGCTGTTACCGACTACCCAGCAAGCTGCTACACCGACCGTATTCATTTTAGTAGTAAGAGCAAAGCAGACGACACGGAAGTCTCTTTATTAACCGTTGACTTAGGGTCATGTGAGCCTATCGACACACCTAAAAAACCCTTTTTCAAACGACTATTCACTAAGGAAGAACCCGACATGAACGAAACACAATTAGCCAATGCATTAAAAGATGCACTCGGCACGCCGCTTGAGCAATTTGGCCAAAAGCTAGATGGCCTAACCACAAAGCTTGATTCATTCTCAACCACTAAAGTGGAAGGCGNCCCCGCCAGCCGAAGAGCCAGCCGAGCTAGCAAAGCTTAAAGAAGAGCTATCAAGCACAAAAACAGCACTTGAAGAGCTTAACGAAAAGTTTACCAAAGCATTAAAAACACCTGCGGGTGACACAACCAACGCCGACGAAGAACACGAAGGCGACGAAGGCAAATACAGCAACTGCTTGTAATTGCCGCACCCTAACTTAACTTAGCAAAACGCAGGAACGAAAATGAAAACCAGAACAAAACAATTATTTATCGCAGTGCTTGCAGGCATGGCCAGCAACTACGGCGTAGCATCAATGAACGAGCAGTTCAACGTAGAGCCAACAACTGAGCAGCGCTTATACGACGCAACGTACGACTCAGTAGAGTTTCTACAATTAATCAACACCGCACTAGTAGACGACATCGTAGGCCAATCGGTAATGATGAGCGTAGATGGTGGAGTAACAGGCCGTGCCGGTGTAGAAAGCGACGACACCAAAGAGCGCCAAACGCGCGACGTAGCAGGCCTAGCAAAACGCGAATACCGTTGCCACCCGGTAGAATGCGACATTCACTTATCATGGGCAAAAATGGATCAGTGGTCAAAATTCCCCGACTTCCATCAGCGCTATCGCAATCACGTACGCCAAGCAATTGCACTCGACATTATTAAAATCGGCTTTCATGGCACATCAGCCGCACCGTTTACAAACATTGCAACTAACACAATGCTGCAAGNCGTAAACATTGGCTGGCTGCAGCTCATTCGCCGCGACGCACCAGAGCGCGCAGTAAGCGAAGGCGCAACCGTTGACGAAATTCGTATTGGCGCCGGTGGCGATTACGAAAACTTAGACCAAGCCGTGTTCGACGCACTGCAAGCAATCCCAGAGCACAAGCGCGTAAACATGGTTGCCATCATTGGCGACGAGCTACTAGCAAACGACCAAAACAAGTTGTATGCAAAGCAGTCGCACACGCCAAGCGAAAAAACCAAAATCGAACTTGAGCAAATCATTAAAACGTATGGCGGCTTAGCCAGCTATAAAATTCCATTTTTCCCAGCGCGCGGTATTTTAGTAACAAGTTTCGACAACCTAAGCCACTACGTGCAAGCAGGCTCAACCCGCACCCACGTAGAAGATAACCCAAAAAAGAAACGTGTAGAAGACTACCTATCACGTAACGACTGTTACTACATCGAAGACCTCGAAAAAATAGCGTACTTCGAATCAGCCAACGTAAAACTGCCAAACAAAGCAGGCACCGGCTGGGAATAGTTTTTTAGCAGCAGC
>NZ_AUTL01000121.1:0-13848 GCF_000498015.1 Pseudoalteromonas sp. TAE79 | reverse complement strand
ATTTGTTCAATCTAGGGGCGATTAAATCGCGGCGCGAGGTTTGTAACCTAGTGGGCTAAGTAAAAACCGAGCAACAAAGAGTTTATCGCCCCTTGAAAGAACCCAAAGGGCAGCGCATGTTTGGTATTTATGCTACGTTATCGCCTATTCATGGGGAATAACCACACTACATAAGCTCCGCCTTGCCTAAAAACCAAACATACTGCTGCAAATTAACCCACCAAAGTTCAACACGCCCTTGCCAAATAATTTTGGATCACTATTTAACTACCTGAGTGAATTTACAGATCAGAGTTTAACTAACCTTTCATAAAACGGCATATTTGGGGTGATTTTGCTGTAAAAAGCGTTTACAACAACTTTAAAAGGCAGGTAAGTGACTGATTTTTGCTTTAATAGGCAAACTTAGCGAATTTATAAACCGATTTTTTACTAACTTCTCTGTGCTATAAAACAAAATTTTACTAACTGATAGGCTATAAACAGTGACTCAAACCGATTTTTTACCAACTCAAGTTACAAAAAATGCTATAAACCGAAATTTTACTAACTGAAGTTTTAGCTAAGTCCGATATTTAACTGTCACAGAAGTGTAAAGGGGGTTTACAGTTTGAATACTAAGGCGGTAAATACAAAAGCCACTTATTTGAAGTGGCTTTTATTTGAGCTATAAATTTATTACCCAGAGTTTATTTAGTGTGTTTATCAAACCACCATTGAATATAAGCTACTTTAGTCATTAAGTTTGATGGGCGAGCTGTAATACCATGCGATGCATTAGGAATGCGCACCATTGCAGTATCAACGCCTTGTAGTTTTAATGCCTGATAAAACTGCTCAGTTTCTGATATTGGTGTACGGTAGTCAGATTCGCCAGTGAGCAACATAGTAGGAGTTTTAACGTTTCCAACATAACTAATAGGCGAGCGCTTCATGTAATGCTCGATGTGATCCCACGGTTTACCCGGAAACCAGTAATCAGCAAAAAACGGGGAAAAATCGGCAGTTAGTACAAAGCTGATCCAATTAATAACAGGCTTAGCAACTACAGCCGCAGCAAAGCGATCGGTATGACCTACAATCCAAGCTGTTAGTACGCCACCGCCAGAGCCACCGGTTACAAACAATTTAGACTCGTCAATAAAGCCTTTCGCTATTAGCGCATCAACGCCAGTCATTAAGTCATCAAAATCGTTACTTGGATAATTATGATGAATAGTTTGTGCAAACTCTTTACCGTATGAATCACTACCACGTGGGTTCATGTATAAAACGACATTTCCTTTGGCTGCAAACAGCTGAATTTCAGCGCTAAAGTGTGGACCGTAATTAGCTACTGGACCGCCATGTATTTCTAGTATTAGCGGATATTTTTTGCTGCGGTCAAATTCTGGTGGGTAAGCAATCCATCCTTGAATAGGTAACTCATCGTGACTTGATTTAATCCAAATTTCTTCCACTTTAGCCAAAGCTTTGTCGCCCAATGCATCTGCATTAAGGGTAGTTAAACGCTGCGCGTTACCGCGTTTAATTGTTGCTATATCAGCAGGGCGCTGAGTATCGGCAAGGGTAAAGGCTACTTCGCCATCTTCGCTTACATCAAAGTCACCACCAGAATAAGGGCGACCAAAGGCAACACTGCCAATTTGAGTTGTTATTATTTTACGCTTGCCGCTGCGTGGTAGATAGGCGAGGGCGGTTTGACCTTTATCTGCATAGCTAAAGTATATGCCTTTGGAGTTTGCACTCCATTTTATTTGACCTACGCTACGATCAAAATTTGGCGTTAAGCTTGTTGTGTTACCTGTTTTTAAATCACGAATATAAAGCTGAGCGTTTTCGTAGTTAGTGCGTTTATCATCGTAACCTGTGTACGCTAAGTAACGACCATCGGGCGATACTTTAGGCTGCTCGTCAGGTCCGGTTCGGTCAGTAACTTTAGTTATATTTTGTGTGGCTAACTCGAGTTGATAGATTTCACTGTTTGTGGGTTTTAGCTGGTTGTTTGTGTGCCTGTTTGCAGAAAAATAAAGCGACTTACCATCGTTACTAAAACTTACATCGCCTGCGTTATCAAATTCATCATGAGTGAGTTGTTTGGCATTACCACCGTTAGCATCTATGGAAAATAATTGGCTAAAACCTTTTTGTGTGTAACCGCCACCATCTGAACGATAATAAACATCATCAATAAATTTAGCGGATTCTGCCCAGGTTGCGCCTTTTGGTTTGCCTGGTAAGCTCACTGGCGCTGAATTAGCGCTT
Organism: Pseudoalteromonas sp. TAE79; assembly: GCF_000498015.1. Lineage (NCBI taxonomy): Bacteria > Pseudomonadati > Pseudomonadota > Gammaproteobacteria > Alteromonadales > Pseudoalteromonadaceae > Pseudoalteromonas > Pseudoalteromonas sp. TAE79. Next base: position 11,583 of record NZ_AUTL01000121.1, on the reverse strand, counting down.
GGAACAAACATGCTAAATATTAATTGGTTAGTATCAGGGCTCCATGTAATCGAACGTGGACTACTCGTTAAGTTACTAATTTTTGCCATAGCACCTGTTTTAAGCCATTTTATATATATTTGGCTGCTGCCATCGCGAGTTGATATAAACGCAAGGCGTTGACCATCAGGAGAGAGGACTGGCGAATAATCCATATGCACGCCAGAGGTTAGCGGTTGCATTTGTTTGGTTTTGTAATCAACAGACCAAATATTACCAACTTTGCGGTCGGTTTTTATATCCATGCGGTTACGCACAAAATAAACAGTTTTACCGTCTTCGGTTATATCTATTTGATTGGCATATTCTAAATTAAACACGTCTTGCAGTTGTAGTGTATTTGTTTCAGCGTAGGCTAAATTGCTACAACCTAAAACGAGGCTAAGTGTTAAAAGCTTTTTCATTTTTATCCCTGTTGTTACTTTTTTTAATTTTCTAAGTAGTTATATGTTAGGGATTATTAAATTAACAGTAGGATGCGATGAAGCTCTTATTTAACTCTATGAGTTAAAGCTGTAAAGGGGGTTTACAGCTTCTATTCGAGGTTGTATAAAAGTTTAGTTAGCTGAGTTGCACAGGGCTTTTATATCTTTTATAAGCACTATGCCATCAGCGTTGTCGCCATGTACACATAAGCTATGGGCGTTAAGCGTTAGTTTTTTTCCAGTTCGTGTTGTCACGCTACCATCGGATAAAAGCTGAGTTACTTGCTCTAGTAATGCAGCTTTGTTGTGAACACTGCCCTCAAGTGTTCGTGACACTAAATGCCCGTCGTCGGTGTACTGCCTGTCGGCAAATGCCTCGAGTATTAGATCAACCCCTGAGCTTTTAGCTATTTGAATGTGCTTATTGGCATTTTTAGTCGCTAAAACCATTAGTTTTAAATCTGTTGGGTAGTTGGCAATTGCATTTATAACGGTTTGTAATATTTTCTCATCAGCCATCATGTCGTTATAAAGTGCGCCGTGGGGTTTTACATAGCTAAGTGTTAAACCTTGTACTTTTGCCATGCCCTCAATAGCGGCTATTTGATAATGCAGGCAATTTGTAAGCTCTTTTTCGCTAAGTACCATTGAGCGCCTACCAAAGCCTTGCTTATCTGGGTAACTTGGGTGAGCACCAATTTGTACGTTATGTTGCTTGGCAAGTATAAGAGTGTTTGCCATTACGTTGGCATCACCTGCATGGAACCCACACGCAATATTAGCCATATCAATATGTGGCATAACGTCATCGTCTAGCCCCATTTTCCACGCGCCAAAGCTTTCGCCCAAATCACAATTGAGTTTCATATTAGTGCGCCTTTTGCGGTTTTATTGTGACAGGTAATACGCCGTTAGCCGGTGCTTCTCCTAGTAACACTTTTGCAAGTGCGGTAAAAGCAGGGCCAGATACAATATCGTTTTTATCTACATCAATATTATATGCGTAAGATGCAAGTACAGCATTTGCATAATTGCCAAATTTAGCAATGTCGTAAGGCGCTCTTAGGCTTATAAAAACAGTGCTTTTGTTTTCCTCTTTTGCCATATTTAATAATGACTCAAGTGCTTTTGGTTGCTCTGCATTATTAAGTGCAAAATTAGGATCGTCTTTTAAATCATCCATACCGCCAATTTCTACCGCACTTTGATTAGGCGTTGCATTGCCGGCTATAACTACATCAGCAGCGTGTATTTGTGTTTTAGCTTGTGCAGGGTTAAACCCTTGTAGGCTGCTACAGCTATAGTTTAGTTTTTGCTGGCTGATAGCTTCAATCGCTTGCTGCATTGCCATACATTTACGCGTGTCGGGCATAATAATATGAACATTACTTCCTGCTTTTAAATTAAGCGGCAAAGTACTGTTATTATTTTTAACCTGCGTTATTGCCTCTACAGCAAGCTGCGCTTCTATTTCGCGATGTGCTGCACTGCCGATTGTTTGCTTTGCATTTATGAGCGCGGTAATAGGGTCAAAATTAGTGCTTAATCTAAATTTATTTTTAAGCGTAATTATACGCATCGAAGATTGTGCTATTTCTTGCTCATCAAGTTGGTTTGATTTAACCGCTGCAACAAGCTCTTTAATAAGGTCATCGAGCTTGTTTAAATCATCCGGTGTTCTAATTTCAACGGGCATTAGGGCAATGTCAGCCCCAGCCGCAAACGTATTTATTACCGCTTGAGTTGGTGTGAAAAAGTTACTAATGCCAGCCATATCAAGCGCATCAGTTACTACAACACCTTGGTAATTAAGCTCACCACGTAAAATATCAGTAATGATTGCGCGCGACATTGTTGCCGGTTTTATCATCGTTTTGCCATTAACACTTATAAACGTTGTGCTATCGAGCGCTGGGTATTGAATATGCGCCGTCATTATCATGCCTGGGTTTTGCTTGGCGATAATGTGTTTAAAGGGTGCTAGGTCTTGCTCGTAAATAACTTCTTTTGCATGGTTTACTTTAGGCAAACCTGTATGGCTATCTACGTTTGTATCGCCGTGGCCCGGGAAGTGCTTTAACGAGGTAATAACACCGTTGTTCTCAAATCCTGCTACCTGTGCGGCGCCTAATTTACTCACTAATGCAGGGTTTTCACCAAACGAGCGTACATTAATAACAGGGTTATCGGGGTTCATGTTTACATCAACCGTGGGCGCGTAGTTTACATTGATACCTAGCGAGTTTAGCTCTTTAGCTATAACAGTTGCTGTTTTTGTCGCAAAGCTCGTACCGTGTTTTTTGTAGGTTGCGCCAATCGACATATTACCGGTAAATGATGTAGCAACATCGCGTGGTAACCGTGCTACACGTCCGCCTTCTTGATCTATTGATATAAATAGCGGCAGCTTACTACTGGATTTACTTGCAGCTGTTTGCAATTGGCTATTAAGCGTAATGGTTTGTTCTATTGATTGGGTATTTTCAGAAAATAAAATAACTCCACCAATATCGTATTTAGCAATAGCGGTAGCAAGCTCATTAGGTAACTCGGTCATTGGAGTTCGGCATTTATTACTTGCTCCTTGCTGACAGAAGTAGCGAAAGTCGAGTATTAACTTTTGCCCAAGTTGTTGTTCAAGAGAAAGCACGGGTTTAGCAAACGAGGATTGTAATGGCATTAAACACCCAGATAAAAAAATGATAGACGGTACAATACACTTATTTAGCAAAACACACTCCAAGGCTAAATAAAATAGATAAGTTTATGCAGCTTAACTACTTTTTAAAGTAACTGCAAAAGAAGGTTTTCTTTACAAAAACCATTAACGTATTGTAAAAATTGAAGAAAAATTATAGTTTTGAACTTAGTGAAAAGTTATATTTTTTCTGGCTTTATTGATATTAGGTAATAAATTTTTAATAGGGTGTAATTGCAGGCTTTATGCTCAATTATAGGTGCAAGTATTGAATGCCTAATACTTAGGATGGCATTCATTTTCGAAAGAATTATTAATAGCCTTAATCTTCGATTTCTTATTTTTTATTTAACGATTACAGCCTTTATTAGTACTTTAGTAAGTCGCTTTTATTCTACCTACCAAGCACAAAAGGAGCAGTTAAAAACTTACACTAAAAAATAATTATGCCTACGCTAATAAACTAGCATCAGCAACTTATACTCTTTAGAATCAGCAATGCAATAACCTGCCTATTCAACTAAAAATCATCTTGAAAAGACAATATTGTGGCGCATTTAGGTAGATAAGAATTTGTATTTTTTTACCTAATAAGAACAGCAAAGTGCGCAAAATAGCAGAGCGATTACGTCAAACCGTTGAGTCTATAAATACGTAAATTCCTATTGGCATTGCAACTTGGTCTGAGCATAGTAATGAAATAGACCAAGTTTACAAATGTGCTGACAAAGTACTTTACCATGTTAATAATATGGTAGTGATAAGTGCATTGTTGCTGATTAAAAGTGTGTTTCGATAGGTGAGTAATCAATTGCAACTTCTACATTGCTCACTGAGCTATAGTTGTTTAGATCTTTAGATAACCCTGCAATATCAACATCCTTTTCAACAAGTAATGTGTAATTGTGAGCTGTCGACTTAACTAACTCATAATTATTTTTTAACTCATCAGGCAAAGTATCGGTATTTAATGTAATGGTAAGAGTACCTGTTACTACACCTTTTTGCTTTAAGTTCTGATTATAAATAACGTCGCCTTTAAATAACTGCTCAGAGTTAAAAATAAGCTTATCACCAGATGAATTTATGCTTTTAGATGCTTTTTTCATAATACCTTGACTGCTTTCTTTTTTAGGGAAAATAGTGTCAGTTTTCTGGTTCTTAGATGGTTCTTTTATAATGATTTCTGCTGTTTTAGGTAGCGCCTGAGAGTTGTTAACCTCTGTTTTTTCACTGTTATTACATGCAGATAGTAATAAAGCTGCAATTATTGGCACTGAACTTGTAAAAATTATTTTTTGCATTCGTTTACCTTTGTTTACTTTTCTTTAAATTTAAAGCTATTCAGCCTTATTCAAGTCTGTATATTAACAACTTAACTAGGAGTTTACATAAAATAATCAATTTAAAAACATTAAGTGTTTAAACATAATAAATACAAATAGGTGGATACATGTCTCAATTTAAATTAACAACTATTGCCATGGTTGTAGCATCTACATTAGCAGCAGGTGAGCTAACGGCCGCTGAACAAACTCGATTTTATGATGTAAGTGCAACAAATGCAGTTACTCAGGGTACTTCTTTAGCTGCTGTTCAGCAGAAAACCTTAGCCGAACGCGCCACTGTCTCGGGTCAAAAATCAATTTACGATGCACAAATGGGTAAAGCAACGTTTTTATGGCAAGCAATAGGTCAGCGTAAGCCTGACATGGCTTTAATCGCTGCTGATAACCGTAACCAATATGCTGCTGACTTTTATATTGAAACTTTAACAGGTATTAGTAATCGTAAAGCAACAGCATCTTCTGCTGTTATGGTTGATTTATCAGAGCAAAAACGTGGCTCTATTAGTGCAAAATACAAGCAACAAGTAAACGGTGTTGAAGTTTTTAACCGCGAATACAACTTGTTAATGGATAAAGAGTACAACCTAGTAGCAAGCTCGGGGTATTTTGCTGATACGTCGTCATCTAAAAATAAACTTGCTGCATTAACGGGTTTTGTAAACTCTGAGCAAAGTATAAAAAAAGCATTTAGTGAATTAGCAAATATTGATGTCTCACTTCGTAAAATTGGTAATGAAGGTGGATATGCAAAATATGAAGCTAAATCATTAGATGATTCCAAAGTTGTTTTAGGTACACCACGTGCAAAAGAAGTGTTTTTTGAAGTTGCAGGCGAGCTTAAATCTGCTTACTACATTGAAGTAGAAGTAGCAGAAGTTGGCTCTTTAGAAAGTGACTACTTTAGTTATGTAGTAGATTCGAATAACAGCAAAGTATATTTTGCGAAAGATTTGAAATCTCATGCAGCTGACTTTAATTACCGTGTTTATGCTAACCAAGATGGCTACCCAATGGAAAGCCCGCACGGTGATGTAATTCCTGCAGATGGCCCAGGACAAGTAGACGAGACTGAGATTTTAGATGCGCCAATGGTATCTCTATCTTACTACAGCAAACTAAGCACAATGGACCCATGGTTAGCTGATGATGCAACGACAACATCAGGTAATAACGTATTTGCTTACGCCGATGTGATTGCACCTCAAGACTTTAGTGAAGGTGACTTTACCGCTGAAACAACTGCAGACTTCACATTTGACTACCCTTACCAAGTAGATGAAGTTGCAAATAGCTACGCAAACCGTAAAGCAGCTATTGTTAACTTGTTTTATATGAATAACTTTTTACATGATTTTTTCTATGATCATGGTTTTGATGAAACATCAAACGTAGCTCAAGTATCTAACTTTGGTCGTGGCGGCGTAGAAGGTGACCCGATTGAAGCACAGGCTCAAGATAACTCAGGTCGTAATAATGCAAATATGTCTACACCAGCTGATGGTGCTAGCCCACGTATGCAAATGTACTTGTACAACAGTAAAGATGCCACTGTTGGTGTAGATTTTGGTATTACAGTAACTTCACATGACTCTTTAGGCCTTTTAGCTTCAACAAAAGAATCTGGTTTTGGTAAATATCAGTTCAGTGACGTGGCTGCAGAAGTTGTTCGTTTAGATGATGGAAATACAGTAGATTCAACAAGTATTAATGATGGTTGTGAGCCTGCTATAAATGCTGCTGAACTAGCAGGGAAAATTGCAATTGTAGATCGTGGCTCATGTGCTTTTACGATTAAAGTAAAAAATGCACAAGATGCAGGTGCAATAGCAACTATCGTTGTTAATAATGACCCAGATACGGCAGAACCGGCACCAATGGGCGGTGAAGACGATACTGTAACCATTCCAAATATGGGTTTAAATTACGCTGATGGTCATGCAATGTATGACCTAATTGATGCTGGTGAAGTTGTTACTGTAGACATGTTTACTAAAGCAACATTAAAAGATGGTACGTTTGATAATGGTATTATTGCTCATGAATGGGGTCACTACATTAGTAACCGCTTAGTCGGTAATTCATCAGGCCTTATTAACTTCCAAGGCCGCGCAATGGGCGAAGGCTGGGGCGATTTCCACTCATTAATGTTTATCGCTAAAGAAAGCGATATAAATATTACAGGTAACGATAAGTTCCAAAAAGCATATGGTAGCGGCACATTTGTAGAAGACTTCTACTTCGGTATTCGTCGTCTTCCTTATTCAACTGATACAGATGTAAATGCATTGTCGTTCCGCCATATTACTGAAAATGCTGGTGCAGATATTGGTATATCACCAACAAGCGTGGCTTCTCCTCATGCTGCTGGCGAAATTTGGGCAACTGTATTATGGGAAAACTACGTAGCGCTTATCAACGAGCATGGCTTTAATGAAGCACAAACTCGAATGGCAGATTACTTAGTTGCAGGTTACAAATTAACACCTATAGCACCAACCTACACTGAAGCACGTGATGCTATTTTAGCTGCGGCCTATGCAGTAGACCCTGCTGATTACAAACTAATGGTGGGTGCATTTGCTAAACGTGGTATGGGTCTTGGCGCAGTATCGCCAGATCGTTTCAGTGAAGACCTTACTGGTGTAGTTGAATCGGATAAAACACAGCTTTCTAGCTATGCATTTGCAAGTGCTGACTTAAACAACATGTACAATGGTACAGAGCTTGGTTTTTGTACTAACGACAATATTTTAGATAAAGGCGAAACGAGTACGGTTAGCGTAACAATTACTAACCGTGGTAGTGAAGTACTTAGTGGTACAACAGCACAACTGACTGTTATAAGCGATCATGATGTAACATTTGAAAATGATGGTTTACTTACTTTTGGTGAAGTTCAACCGTACGAAGCAATAACTAGTAACGATATTAAAGTTACTTTGAACGAAGCGGGTACAGCTGAAACACTAGAAATTGAAGTCACATTCCCTGAAATTGAAACGGACGATGATATCGTTGAAGCACTTGATCAAACACTCACGTTTGAAGTAAATATGGGCTTTAAATCAGAAATGCCTGTTGGAGCTGTAGTTTCAGATGATATGGAAGTAGCAAGTTCATCACTATTAGATTTAAAAGAAAACGTAATGTTTGGTGGTGATTTAGCTGCTGGCACTCAAGTAATGGATAATAGTAGTAATATTGCATTCTTTGAACAAGGTGGCTTTGGGCTAGGCACACAAGCAATGCGCCTTGTAAATAATGGCTTCCAATCAGATGTAGCAGTAGAGAGTAAGTCATTCGAAGTCGGTTACTCTGGCGACTTTGAAATTTCATTCTGGCATTTCTATAGTATTGAGCAAAACTGGGATGGTGGTGTTGTAGAAGTTAGTGTTAATGGTGGTGACTGGGTTGATGCTACTGAAATTGGCGGCACATTTGATGTTGGCTATGACGCTGTTCTAACCGAAAACGATTCGCAAGAGCTTCAAGAGCGTGAAACCTTTACAGGTAATAACATTCAAGATAGCGGCACATATGGTAATTATGAAACCATCAACTTTGGTGATTCACTAAATGGTAACTTAGTAAAAGTACGCTTTAGAATTTCATCAGATGGCGCTGTAGCTGACTTAGGTTGGTGGATTGATAACCTAACTATGTCTAACGTGCTATCTCCTGTATTTTCAGAGCTTGTAGCGGGTGATTCACTGGCATGTGATAACGCAGCTCCACTTGTTTTAGTCGAAAGCGCGGCGGAAATCACTGAATCTGCTACAGGAACAATTACTGCAACAGCTACCGATCGTAATGGTCAAACACTAACTTATACTTGGACTCAAGTTAGTGGTAGTACTGCGACCCTTTCTGGTGCTGATACAGCAACTTTAAGCTTTACACCTGCAGCAATTACTGCAGACGAAGAGCTTGTATTTGAAGTTGCAGTGAGCGATGGAGTAACCACGGTTACTCAGCAAAGCACTGTAATGGTTAAGAACGAAGCTGCTGAAATAACACCTGTGACAGAAACCAAATCTAGTAGTGGTGGTAGCTTTGGCTTTATTGCTTTATTACTTACTCCATTAGTATGGTTTAACAGACGCCGTAAAACAGTTAGTAAATAAGTTTAAATAACATACCGTCTTTAAACACATGACGGTTTTAATGAAAGGCCAGTCGCTTTTGCTTCTGGCCTTTTTATGTACTTAGTTTGGTGTTTTTAGTCCTGACCTCATATTAACTTTTTGATGGCTATACACATTGATTTATTGGTTACATTGACTTTTTATACACCGTTAACAACCTATATATCAAAGTTTAATAAACAACCTCGGCGCCACTAAGTCATATTGAGTTTTACTGATTTGAGGATAAAAATGCAATGCTGGAATATATTATTTATCACTCCATAGCATAGCGCTTAGTCACAGAATCAAACAAACCATCTTAACTAAAAACACTTAAATGGGTATAATAATTAGCTTCGTATAATACGCGCTGAATATTGTGCTTTGGGATGCAAGCTTTGCTATATAAATTATTACCTGCTTTAAATTTAAGATTTCTTATATTGCTACTCGCATTCTCTGCAGCACTAAGCACATTGGTAGGGAGTTTTTACTCTAGCTATCAGGTTCAAAAAGAGCAGTTAACATCATATACACTAAAAAGTAATTTAGCCTATGCACAAAAACTAGCCTCTGCTACTGATAACTTTTTAAAGTCTGCGCTTCAGCAGCTTGAATACTCAGCTAAAATTATTGAACAATCACCAAATAATTCTCAACTACTAAACGATGAAGCTATTCGCTTAAATCAGCAAACTGATAGTTTTAACTCTGTTGTTATTAATTTACATGGCGTAGTTGCTGCTACGTCACCTCGTTTAGAAAGTATAATAGGCCAACAAATACAATCACCTGGTGCAATAGAGGCGTTAAAAGAAAAACGCCCATTAATTAGTGAGCCTTATTTATCAGCAGCTAATAATTTAATTGTTTTTATATCGCACCCGTTGTTTGATTTTGAAGGTAAGTATTTAGGTTATATTGGGGGCTCTCTTTATTTAAAAGAGAAAAATATTTTAAATGAGCTTTTAGAACAACATTTCTACAAAGGTGGCTCATACCTTTTTGTTGTTAGCTCAAATAAGCGCATTTTATATCATCCAGAACCGTCAAGAATAGGTAACGTTGTTACTAATAACCATGTAATTGACGCGGTTACAAATGGCGAAATGGGTACTTCAACCGTTATTAATAGCCTAAATAAACCAATGCTCGCAGGCTACGCACCCATTACTTTATCTAAATGGGGAATAGTGGCGCAAAGACCATTAAAATCAACGCTTTCCTCTCTTGATACATTAACTATTGAAGTGGTTAAACAAACAATACCAATGGCATTAGTCACGTTTATTTTTATTGGTTTATTTGCACACTTTATAGCAAGGCCACTAAAACGCTTAGCCGATAACGCAAATACACTCGACGATCCAAAAAGCTTAGAAAAACTTAAAAGTGTGAAGTCGTGGTATTTCGAAAGTCAAAAACTAAAATTAGCAATGTTGAGAGAAGTAACTTTATTACAAGCTAAAATTGGTGTGTTACGCCATGACTCACAAACAGATCCCTTAACAGATACGCATAACAGAAGAAGCTTAAACGGCTTACTTAACCAGCTTATGCTAAAGCAAACCCCGTTCGCTATATTAGAAATTGATATCGACTTTTTTAAACGTGTTAACGATACTTTTGGGCATGACAAAGGTGACGAAACTTTAGTTTCGCTAACAAATATAATTAAAAAACTATCAAGAAGAGACGACATAGTATCGAGAATCGGCGGTGAAGAGTTTGTCCTTGTGTTACCTAATGAAGACAGCCAAAGCGCTTTTAAAATTGCAGAGCGCTTACGTAAAACAGTAGAATCAACAGAGATGGACACTATTGGCAACATCACTATCTCTATAGGTATTGCAACTTGGCCTGAGCATAGTGCTGATATTGCCCAAGTATATAAATGTGCCGATAAAGCGCTATACCATGCAAAAGAGCATGGCCGTAACCAGTGCGTAGTGGCCGATATTAGCTAAGTGCAGCTTCGTTGAGTACTACCCAGTATTACCTTAAATTGATAAATACTTTACAGAGAATACATGAGTTTATTAAGCCAGCCATCTGCTTTTGATGGCTTATAAATCATTACAATATCCTCACTGTAGTGACTGTTAACCCCCTTTACAGTTAATTTTGCAACCCTAAATCGTCAATAACAAAATTTGGTAAATACGCTAATGCCAAAGCAGTTTTACTACCAAACTAACTTTTTAAAACCCGTTATATGTTGAAAAATCACGACTAATAAAACACAAAAATGCATTTTCATTAGTAAAACTAACGCAGCAACAAGGCTTGGTAATTCATAAAATACAAAGTAAACCAAGCTATGACTCGTTAAGCTTAGTGCCGCTTACTAGGGGGAAGTATAACGGGTAATTAGAGTGCGACAGCGCAATAAATACAACGCTTGCAAGTAAGCTAACGGCATGTTTTAAAAACGCCCCCAGCTATTTAGAAACCCAAGACTTTGCGATTAATTAATTGTAACTATTCACCAAGACAAATTATTTTCTAAGGATCTTTTTTAGCTATTGACTGATCCTGCCAGTATGCCAAGCTAGAGCTATTACCCTATCGCTCTAGCTTTAATGAATTTAAACAGCATAAATATCACTGAAATAGTTGAGCAAACTAAAACTCAGTTACAAGAAGATAAAACACTCTCGCCAGCGTTGAAGATGTCTATTGAACTCATTCTTGTTGTCGTTGTTATGCTAGCTAGTAAATTAGGACTTAATAGTCAAAATAGTAGCATTCCTCCATCAAAAGATATCAACCGAACAAAGCCAACAAGAGAGAAGTCAGAAAAATCAGCTGGCGGACAAAAAGGCCGAGTAGGTAAAACGCTGACTCAAACAGAAACACCTGATGAGGTACAAGTCATTTTAGTTGACCGAGATTTTTTACCTAAAGGTCACTATCGTGAGGTGGGTTTTCAAAAGCGACAAGTC
>NZ_AUTL01000120.1:0-16679 GCF_000498015.1 Pseudoalteromonas sp. TAE79 | reverse complement strand
TAATGCCGATCAGTTAAGGTTAATTGATCGGTTGACCGATCTAAATGATCGTGAATAATCCGTAATTAGTTTCGCTAATTACGGTTTTTTTATGGATATTCAAACAGCTCTTTCAACCACCTTCTCATCTGCTGATGAATTTACAACGCTTGATAACTTATCTGGCATCTTAGATCCCGAATTACTTAACCAAGCTTTTGAAAAATCGGGTGTCGCCACCGTTCGTAAACGTCGCCTACCACTCGATGCTGTCGTTTGGTCTGTGATTGGTATGAGTTTATTTCGTCATGAATCTGTTTGGGATATAGCCTCTAAAATGGACATCGCCTTACCAGGTAAAGGGAAACTAGTTGCCCCTAGTGCCATGGTTCAAGCGAGACAACGCTTAGGTGAAGATGCTGTCGAGCAGGTCTTCAAGATGATGGCGTCACGGCATTATAATCATGCCCACTTCGATACATTTTGTGGCTTAAATCTATTAGCAGTTGATGGCGTTGTTTTTCGTACACATGATACGCCAGAGAATAAAGACGTATTTGGGTGTGGCTCAACCCAGTATGGTGAAAATACCTATCCGCAAATTCGGATGGTATGCCACATGGAGCTAACGAGCCATCAACTCATTAATTGTACTTTTAACGGGCAACATCAAGGAGAAATGACACTCGCTGAAGAGCTCATTGAAGGTACACCGGATAACTCATTAACCTTATTTGATCGCGGTTATTATTCATTAGGGCTTTTGCATCGTTGGCACCAAGCAGGGACTGAAAGGCACTGGATGATACCTGTCAGAAAAGGCTTAACCGTTGATACCATAAAGAAAATGAGTAAAAATGACCAGTTAGTGCGTCTTAAAACATCGCCACAAGCGCGAAAAAAGTTTACTGACTTGCCAGAGTTTATAGAAGCTCGGCTGCTTACTTACACGCATAATAATAAGCAGTATCAGATTCTTACATCAATGCTTGATGTAATGCGTTACCCATCAAAAGAAATCGCTGATTTGTACATGCATCGCTGGGAAATAGAAATAGGATATCGAGAAATAAAACAAACAATGTTGCACTCAAACTATATCCTACGCTCAAAAAGGCCGGATATGATAAGGCAAGAATTGTGGGGGTTACTAATTGCCTACAATATTATAAGAATAGCCATGCGTGAGGCAGCAGAGTTACTGGAAGTATGGCCAAATCAACTGAGTTTTTCTCATTGTTCAAGACATATCAATGTATTTCTGTTAACTATCCCACTGACAAGTCCGGGAAATTTACCAAAACGCTATGAGCATTTATTAGAAACGCTGACGCTATTTCAGTTACCAACAAGGCATCATGAGCGCAGCTTTCCACGATGTGTGAAAAAGAAACCATCTAAATATCCCTATAAAAAAAAGCCAGTCAGTGTTAACTGACTGACATTAGACTTAATGTCGGCTTTTTGGCTAAGTGGTTTAAGGCTTAGCTTTCTACTTCTTCCCAATGGTTTTCGATTTCTTCTAGGCGAATTACTTTTGCAGCTTCCTCAGCTTCAGTATCCGACAGTAAATCAAGAAAATAACTTACGGGATTATTTTGCTCTTGGCTTTCCATATACAAAGCTCTTAAAGCCGCATCTGTAGTACGTGGAATTTTTGTTTGACCTTTCTCATAACGTGCAATTGTCTGTTCATCCACACCAAAACGTGTCGCAAGCATTTTTTGAGAAACATTCATTTCAATACGTAAAAATTTAAATTCCTCATACGCAAGAGGCCTGTTGCTGTCGACAACAACCTGCGCTATTGCGCTATGAAGTCCGTTCATATCATCAATACTTGTATATTCTTCACCATCGATTTCTTCAACGGTAACACCATTTTTTAGATACACGTTTAATAAACCGCTTTCAGTATAATGGTACATATCAACCTCTTAATCTATCCATACAGTTACTAAAACTGACATAGGACTGTCATGATGATTCTTAAGTGCAACAGTCAACTCAATAACTTTGCCCGCTGCTAAACCTTTCAAGTTAAATTTCCAATCTCCGGAGGCCTCAGGGTATGGACCCTCTCTAAACACCGAATGTTTACTCTTAAGTAGAGTAATTATTTGTGCTGTAGTAACCCCTCGTTCATGCATGCGTTGTTTAACATGCTTGCTCCATCGAATCCTGTGGGTATAATTCTCTGCCAGATCATTCATTATTTTTCTGGCTGTTCCCTCTGTAAGTGGGAATTCTTTAACACCTTGTGGATTATTTTCAACCATGAACCACCTATCAATCTGATACCTATCATTTTGATAGGAAGGCAACGTATTGTCAACTATCACTTGAAAAAACTCTAAACGAACTTAGGGCCTGTTGATCTTTGCGGATTAAAATTTGTTCAAACTAGGGGCGGTTTAATCGCGGCGCGAGGTTTGTAACCTAGTGGACTAAGTAAAAACCGAGCAACAAAGAGTAAATCGCCCCTAGGCAGAACCCAAAGGGCAGCGCCTGTTTGGCATTGATGCTGCGTTATCACCTATTTATGGGGAATAACCACACCACATAGGCTCTGCCTTGCCTAAATACCAAACAGACTGCTGCAAATTTAACCTTGAAAGATCAATAGGCCCTAGTATCGCCGTCAGCAAAAACAACAACTACCACCTTCACAGAAGGGTGAGTTTCTTTCCTAACTCGTCTTGGGGCAGAAACGAGTTACGCTTTAATGTCCGCTATTGGCACAGAGCCGTCCTTCGGCTCAAACTTATTTTTGTCCAAAAACGAGTTTGTATGGACGTCTGCTTCTCGCTCATAGCAGTCTGCCTGATGAAGTCTAAACTTATTCACTTTAACTGTAAGAACTGATATGAGCTAGTACAGCTGATATGCTATTTACGACAAAGTCGCTCGGTAATTAGAGCGACATAATCCCTTGGTAATCACACTAGTACATCATCATGTTTTTAAATTAAAGCTGTTGTTTACTTAACAAACATCCAAATACCGGCAGCGATCATAAACAGGTTTTCTGTTAGGGAGATAAACCCTAGTGGTACGTTACTGTCACCGCCTACACACGCACATTTTAACTCTCGTTTATCTATATAGACTGCTTTTATCACTGAAACAGCACCAACCCCACCTATGAACAATGAAATAGGGGCAATAATATAGGCTGGTAATCCGGCTATCATTCCAATGCCAACAAATGCTTCTAAAAATGGGTAAACATAGGCGTACCTGACTACTTTCATAGCGACTAAGTCATAGGTTATAAATGAATTAGTAAAGCTAAATAAGTCTTGAAGCTTTTGTATTGCTAACACTGCCATTGTTAGGGCTACAAACAGTTCAGCGGTTTGCATTGATAATAAGCTATTATTCGCTGCAAAACTAAATGCCACACTAAGCAAAAAACTAACCGAAAAAATCGCAATCACGGGCGTGTAAGTTGTACCTTCTTGCCCAGCTTTTGGCTTATCAAAGTAATCGCGTAAGTCGACATAGCCACCTATACGTTTATTATCAATAAATGTTTGAGGTGTAGTTTCTACACTGTGTTGTTTTTTAAATTCATCTGTTTGCTCTCGAGAAGTTAATAGCTGATCATCAACTGTATATCCCTCTCGCTCTAGTAGGTCTTTTGATTTTAAACCAAACGGACAAATATGCTCATCTGTGGCCATTCTAAAAAGTTGGGCTGATTTACTCATGTTTAGCTCCCTTTTATGTATTGGTATAAAATTTTACTTAGCATTAAAATCCGGTACGGTCCTAGATTGTGCTTGCTCCTGAGTTTCTGCTAGGCCATTTTTCTCTATATCCTTTAGTAACCACTGCATTTCTTTAATCTCACGACGCTGTGCCTCAATAATATTTGTTGCAAGCTCTTGGACTCGCTTATCTTTGATTTTTGCCCTTTCACTGGTGAGTATTGCAATTGAATGATGTGGGATCATCGCCGACATCCATGAGCTATCATCAACAGTCGCTTGTGATCGAACTAAAAATAAACTTCCCGCAAATACGGTAACACTAGCAATGAGTACTGTTATATTTTTCTTTTTATCTTTATACATATTGAGCATGAAAAGTAGCATTATCACTGCCATCATGGCTCCCATATAAAGCGCCATATAAGTACGAGTTTCACTAAAAAAAACATGACTTAGCTGATAAGTATTCAAATACATCAGTACAAACATGACTAATGTTGATGTGGCTATCATTAAGAAAAGCTTTAAATACTGCGACATTAGATGGCTCCTTTCTATCATTTACTTTGTATATCATTTATACCAATGGGTAATTCTTACAGGTTATTAGGCGTAAACCCACTATATATTTAATCATTGAATCAATGTTTAATATTACATCAAGAGTTGTGCCATAAGTGTTAAAACTGCTCAGCGTATTTGCTAATATGCTTATAAGTATTTTGCTGTAAATCGTGCGTAAGCATTTCAATATTATATTTATAAAAGCGATCGCCCATTTCCATACCTGGCGTACCAGCAGGCATAGCGGGAACAGAGAGCCCTATCGTCTTTTCAGGATGTTGTTCAGCTAAAAACTGTTTTATATGTTTGGCGGGAACATGACCTTCAAATACAAATCCATCGGCTGAAACGGCTGTATGGCATGACCGCATATTTGGTTTTATTTGATACTGAGATTTAATCGTCCCCATGTCATTGACGTTAATTGCTTTTGTTTGAATATTGTTTTCGCTCAAATGAGCAATCCACTTATTACAACATCCACAATTTTTACTTTTATAAACGGTAAGCTCAATTTTAGGTTTTTCTGAATTCTCATAAGTTATTAATGCTTTATGTTGTTTTTCGATACTTATCGCCGAAAATGACATAGTTAATGATAAAAATAACGCTGAGGTAATGTAGATTACTCGCATTGTTAACTCCTTAATTTGACCAATGAATATGAGTGATTTTCCAACCTGTATCGGTGTTTTTTAATGTGATTGATTCCATTCCCATAGACTTAATATCTTTTCCTTTGTACTTTCCTTGAGTTTTACTTCTTGAAATTGAGTAAGCTATGTCTCCATTTGTGTAAACTTGATGCTCTAGTAGTTCACTATTAACAGCACTTAAGAATTTCATATCCGCTATCATATGATGTTTCGCGTATTCATCTGCAGAACGCTCAACACTTCCGCCTTCAAAAATGATGACATCGTCGGCCAGTAATTTACGTGCAGCTTCGCGATTACCTTGTTTTAGAGATGCATGAAATAGGCTGACTGTTTTTGCAGCCTCGCTATCAACATTGACAAAGGCCTTGCCTTTTTTTGAATATTTTTCATCGTCATGTGCACTAACAGTAAAAGAACTAACAGTGCTAAAAATTAGTAGCAATAAAATTTTTAAATTAAAGGATTTAATTAACATACGTTTCCCTTTTTATTAATCGTTAAATAGGCGGACCAACAAGTGTGGTAAATACACTTGTTGTAATAAGCACAAACAGGGCAATTACTATTTCAACAGTAATCGAGCGTTTTAATATACTTATATGGTGTTGTTGAGTGATTTGCGGGACTAAAAAAAGCTTATGCCATGCACCTAGGAGCAGCATCGCGCTGACGAGTAACAGCTTTAATAAAATTAGTTGCCCATAATCTGATGTAAACAATGCAGAAAATGACTCTAGGTACTGCAGGAGCAGAGTTAAGCCCGAAATAAGTAGTACAAATACAATAACAATAGCGAGTTGACCAAAGTAATGCATTAACCGCTTTACTTCACTGGTAGGTAGTAAAGTGCAGCTTTTGTAAAGCGGCCACAATGACCCTAACCAGCTCGCAATGGCAATAAGGTGAAAGGTTAAAATACTTTTCACTAACCCATTTTCGTTTGCACTGTGCCCAGTAAAAGTGAAGCTATAAGCGATAAACCCAAGCATGATTAGTATAACGGCACCGTTTTTATAACCTGCTACGTTATCATCTGATTCCACATTCCACATACATGCGCTAATTAGAGCAATAATAAGCGCTGGTATTCTAAACCTTGCTTGGTCACCTATGACTGATTGCCAAACAATTTCAAGCATAAAGGGGTCAAACATTCCCATAAAGCCTGATCCAGCCATTGCTCCAGCTTCTATAGGTACTTGTAAAAGTGCAGCAATACTACCTGTAACTACACACGTAATTTGCCAACGTTTTAAGAACTGATGAAAGCTAATTAAGTGATGCCCTGCAACATTGCTGTTGCCACACATAAAGCGCATTAATAAAGTGCCCGCAAGCCCTACAATTGCTATATAGCTTGCTAGTTTTAATAATAGTAAGAGCACTGACCATTCACTTAATTGCATGATGTTGCTACTCAATGATTATGTTTGCTGTGGGTATTAGATTGTTCTTGCATCATCTTATGCGATTCATTTTTATGTACCATAAATCTAAACGTGCCAGTCATTTTATGTCCATCACCACCCAGTGCTGTCCATTTAACCGTGTAAGTGCCTTGGGCTAGGCTCGGTAATGACCAATTAAAGTCTGTGCTTGGGGTGGCGCTGGGTTTGAAATCAAAGTTTATTGTTTTATTTTTTTCATCTTTGATGATGACTTTTGCTAGCCTTACTTCACCACTAAAAATTAACGAAAGTTCCTCTGGTCCTTGCATTAACATGGCTTCTTGTGCAGGTATTGATTGCTTGAGTGATATATGCGCTGATGCGGAAAATGTAAGCACTAAACCTAAAATGGCTACTGCAGAGTTAAAAAACTTCATAATTACCTCTTATTTAAAATGATTAAAACCAAAATTTAATACCCGCAACAAATGCGGTGTTGTTGCTACTTTGTCCTCTTGATGTGGCATAGTCGGCGGTATTGCCAAATTTATTGCTCCATTCAACGCCAATATAGGGCGCAAACTGGCGTGTAAATTCATAACGAACCCTAAAGCCAATCGCGCTGCTTGATAGGCCACTTCCAAGCTCGTTTTGTTTATCGTTTTTGCCATAAAGTGTAATTTCGGCTCGCGGTTGTATAATTAGCTTTTGCGTGAGTAGTAGTTCGTACTCTGCCTCTAACGTAAATGCGGTATTGCCTCGCTCACCTACGTATGCTGTCATATCAAGTTCAAACCAATAAGGGGCTAAACCTTGTAAGCCAAAAGCCAACCATTGCCGATTTTCACCTTCTTTATTGTAATCAAGACGAACACCTGCTTGAGTATCCCAATATGCTGATACGGCGTGACCCCATAAAATATCGGTTTGGTTTTCTCCAATACTTCCTTCGCTGAAATCACCCTCGGTTTTAATTACCAATCGATCAAAGGTAGTGCCGTACCATGCTTGTAAGTCAAATACACCTGCGTTTGCTTGCTCGTTATATTCAAGACGATCGCCTAGTAATGCGTAAAATGGATGCTCATCAGCGAGTGTTAATCGCTCATTGCCCTCAAGCGCATATGGGCCTTCTGTTAAAGTTGTTCCCGCAGAGTAAGCATGGGGGTCTCTTGCATCTTTAGGTGCACTTCCTCCTTGTGGTTGCATCTTAGCGCTATTCATTTGTGCCATTTCACTTTGCGCTAATAAAGGGAAACTAATTAATGAAGCCCCAGTTAACATTAATAAACTAAATGATTTAGATAGTTTTAATTGTTTCATGATACGACTACCTCTCTAAACATGCCGGCATCCATATGGAATAATAAATGGCAATGCCAAGCCCAGCGCCCTACATCGTGAGGGGTGGTTAAAAAGCTGATTCTTTGTGCGGGTTGAACAGGTATTGTATGACGTCGCACTTGCACATCACCTTGCTCGTTTTCTAAATCACTCCACATACCATGCAGATGCATAGGGTGCGTCATCATGGTATCGTTTTGTAAAATAACTCTTAAACGTTGGTTATGCTTCATATGCACTGGCGTGCTTTTACCAAATTCTAAGCCATCAAATGACCAGCTATAACGTTCCATATTTCCGGTTAAATGCAACTCAATTTCAGCTTCTGGCTCTTGCTGGTTAGTGATCCCTTCAAGTGAGTGTAAATCTGCAAGTGTTAAAACACGGCGACCATTTTTACGTAAACCAATACCAGGATCATCAAGATTTGTTCTAGGCATATCAACGCGCATATCAACTGAAGCTCCATACTCCGTTTTGGCATGACGCACTTTAGTGCTGGCAACTGCCAATGGGTTTTCAGACATACCATGTTTGCTATGATCCATCGCCATTGCACCGTGCTCCATAGCGCTATGATCCATTTCTTTAGAGTTCATACCTGACATGCCAGCCATACCTGCCATTGCAGAATGCTCACCGCCGTGGGTCATATTGCCCATCATATCGGTCATCGTTAACCATTCAACAGGGTCAAGTGCAGGTACTGGCGCATCAATATTAGGCGAGCTTGATAAAGTTCCTTTTGCGTAACCAGAGCGATCCATACTTTGAGCAAAAATCGTATAGGCATCATTTTTAGGCTCAACAATTACGTCGTAGGTCTCACCAGGGCCGAATCTAAATTCATCAACTGTCACTGGTTCAACGTTTTGCCCATCAGCTTGTACAACTGTTAGTTTTAGTTCGGGAATACGAACGTCAAAAAAAGTATTGCTTGAGCCATTAATAAACCTAAGTCTTACTTTTTCTCCAACTTTAAACATTCCTCGCCAATTTGACATTGGCGTACTACCGTTCATTAAAAAGGTCATTGCTGATGCAGATAAGTCAGCTAAATCTGTAGGATTCATTCTCATTTGATTCCACATTTTGCGGCGTTGCAAAGCATTCGAAACACCGCTATTTGAAACGTCATCAAAAAATTCTGGAACAGTGGGCTGATTGAAGTTAAATACATCACTCTGTATTTTTAATTTGCGGAACAGCGCCATTGGGTCATCATCAGTCCAATCAGATAATTGAATAACATGCTCGTTATCTGCACTAATAATATCTTTTTCTCGCGGTTCAATAATTAATGCACCGTACATGCCAGTCATTTCTTGAAAGCCACTATGTGAGTGATACCAATATGTACCGCTTTGTTGTAATTTAAATTTATAAACAAAGGTTTCGCCAGGCATAATGCCTTTAAAACTGATACCAGGTACGCCATCCATTTGATACGGTAAAATAATGCCATGCCAATGAATTGAACTCGGTACTGATAACTTATTTGTTACTCTAATAGTAACGTCATCGCCTTCTTTGAGGCGCAAGGTAGGGGCGGGTATAGAGCCATTGATAGTTGTCGCCATACGTACTACGCCAGTAAAGTTAACCGGCGATTCATCTATAACCAGATCAATTACTTTGCCGCTAAGTTCGGGCACAGTGCCTGTTATTGTTCCTGCTACTAAAGATGATGCAGCATGTAATACACTCGGAAAAGCAGCAAGTACACCTCCTGCAATTAAGCCTTGAACAAATCGTCTTCGTGGTGTGCTAACCTGTTGTGATGACTTTTTAAACCCCATTTCCTTACTCCTTCATACCAGAATATGTATTGAGTATAGAAAATAGACCTGTCTTAAACATGACGCGAACATTACAAAGTTGTAATGTTGGTGTCATGTTGCTGTAGTGACAGATACTGCATAATATTTGCAGAGGTAGTTGTTAGGACTTTAATGAAGGAATTGTATGCGCTTATTAGTTGTTGAAGATGAATCAAAGACAGGAGATTATTTAAAACAGGGACTAAGTGAAGCTGGTTTTCAGGTTTCTTTGGCGCGCAATGGACTTGACGGTCATCACCTAGCAATGACCGACTTATTTGATGTAATAATACTTGATGTCATGTTACCTGACGTATCCGGTTGGAAAATTTTACAGTCGCTACGTGAAGCAGATAACAAAACCCCAGTACTATTTTTATCTGCTCGCGATAGTATAGACGATAGAGTAAAGGGGCTCGAACTTGGTGCTGATGACTATTTAATAAAGCCTTTTGCTTTTGCTGAAGTTTTAGCAAGAGTACGCACTCTTATTCGCCGTGGTGTAGTACAAACAGTTGACGATATACTGATAGTTGCTGATTTAGAAATGGATATTCCAAAGCGAAAAATACAACGTGCAGGCAAGCGTATTTTATTGAGTAATAAAGAGTTTAGCTTACTTGAACTATTGTTACGGCGCGAAGGTGAAGTACTGCCACGTTCGTTAATTGCTTCTCAAGTATGGGATATGAATTTTGATAGCGACACCAATGTGATTGATGTTGCCATTCGTAGGCTAAGAGCAAAAGTTGATGATGACTTTACTGTTAAATTAATTCATACGGTTCGTGGTATGGGCTATAAATTAGAGGTTGAAACTGATGGCTATTAAGTCACGGCCTTTATCACTTACGATGCGTGTTGTGTTGTTTGTCGCTGTAACCGTTATTGCGTGCTTAACTTTAGTTGCCACCTTAATAAGTAGTTCGATAAAACATCATTTTTTCCAGCAAGATAGTAGTGAACTGCATGTTATTAATCAATCTATTGAATTAGTTTTAAGACAACAGTATAAATCAAACCTGAAACTTAAAAATGAATTATCTAACGCTGTAGCGGGTCATCACGGTGTTTACTATCAGGTAAATACCGCAAAAGGAGAGCTCATTTTTCAAAGTTCTGAACGAGATTTTAGTGATTTTGTAATGAGTGCTAATGCTTCAGCTGGCTTTAACCGTAACAACATTACCTCATGGCAAAATGATACCCACACCTACCGAGCTCTGGTGAGTAATTTAAGTACTGGGCAACAGCAATACAAAATTACTACAGCGATAGACATGAGCTTTCATTTACACTTTCTCAATCAATTTCAACAAAGCCTTTGGGCTATTATGTTTGGCTCTGCGGTACTCATTTTATTGGTGGCTTGGTTTGCTATACATCAAGGATTGAACCCTTTACGAGGTTTGAGTCAGAAAATGCATGACATCCAAACTAATAAGATGGATGTAAGGCTTGATGAAAATAAAGTGCCTATTGAGCTTATTAATATGGTGCAGTCGTTTAACTCGATGCTCGACAGACTCCAAGGTGAATTTATTCGTTTATCAAATTTCTCTAGTGATATTGCGCATGAGTTACGTACTCCACTAACAAATATAATCACTCAAACACAGGTTGGTTTATCTAAAAAAAGACAGTTGTTAGAGTATCAAGAATTATTGTTTTCTAATCTAGAAGAGCTGGAACGACTAACTAAGATGGTTAGTGATATGCTTTGGCTTGCAAAAACTCAGAATGGACTGGTTAAACCCGTTCAAAATACTCTAAAAAGCCATGATGAAATTGAAGCATTATTTGAGTACTTTGATGCTTTGGCTGAAGACTCATTGATTACATTTAAGAAAAAAGGTCAAAACTTTTGTTTTTATTGTGACAAATTACACTTTCGCCAATTATTATCAAACCTCCTATCCAATGCAATAAGGTATGCCCCAAAAGGCTCATCAATCACAGTAAATAGTGAAATATTTACCGCTGAAAAAATATGTATTTCAGTGATTAATACTGGGGAGAGAATACCTTCTGAGCATTTACCTTATTTATTTGACCGCTTTTATCGACCCGATAAATCGCGCCAACGACACAGCGATGGAGCTGGTTTAGGGCTTGCAATAGTTAAAGCTCTAGCGCAAGCAAACGGTGGAAATATAGAGGTCAGTTCAAATAATCAAACTACCAGCTTTAAGGTTTTTCTAAATTTAGCTAAAAGCTAATTATTAAATTTAATAACCCAATGTTTGCTTGTACCTCTAGACTTCCCAGTCTTTCATTAAACACCGGTTTATAATCTTAAAGTACAAAACGGAAGTAAACTTCCGATTTGTAAGCCTATATCACTATATTTCGGAAGCAAACTTCCGTTTCTAGTGCTTCAAAGGTAGTTATAGGAAATTTACTTTTGTTTTTCGAAAGCGTTAACCTAGATAGCTATATGAGCCACTTTTCGGGGGCTTATTTGAGCGAGAAGCAGACTGTCAGATAAAATCGTTTTTGGACAAAAATAAGTTTGAGCCGAAGGACGGCTCTGTGCCAATAGCGGACATTAAAGCGTAACTCGTTTCTGCCCCAAAACGAGTTGGAAAAATTACTCTAAAAGCCTACTTTAAGAATGGCGACCGTTCAAACTTTTGATTTTAAAATAATCCTCTATCATTTGTTGGGGTTATAAAGTATTCGCATTAACGGATAATGTGCACGAAACTGTATCTTACTTAAACTCTGAATTACCAAAGTAATTGGACCCAGCCAACTAGCTTAATAGATCTATAAATCCTCGTTTATCGTGGCTTTATAGATTTAGTACGGTTATCAAAAAATTTAGATTATTAAAAATTAAACATTACCAAACGATCTTGCCATAATGAACAGCAATTCACGTTTGCTTAGCCTCATTTATTTCTCTTTCTAGAGTTTTAATTAAGTTTTCCACAGTCATCTCTCTTGCTTTTGTAACTCCGGTGCCAGCCCATAATGCGCTATAATCATTTGAACTAGACTTAACAGCAGCATTGTTGAGTTGTTTTGCTAAGTCATAAGCATATGGATAATCAGGAATAGATGATAGTGGGAATTCATTTCCTGTTTTAATGATCTGGTTAATAATACCACGAGCGGGACGGCCTGAAATACAACTTGTTATCGTCGTCATACCTTTCTCGCACTGTTTGATCTTTGAGTGGTAATATTTTCCTACATTTGCTTCAGGGCATAGTAAAAAAGCAGTGCCCATTTGCACAGCCATCGCACCATTATTTAAAGCATTAAAAATATCATTTCCGTTCATGATGCCGCCAGCAGCAACTACTGGAAGTGAAGTCTGTAAAATAATTTTCTTCAATAAATGTATAGTACTAAGTTTTTCATCTGTCCTCGTGAGCTCAAATACACCTCTATGACCGCCGGCTTCAATTCCTTGCGCTACAACTATATCAATACCTGCTTGTTCAATTAAATGTGCTTCTTCTAGACTAGTTGCAGTCGCTAAGGTTGTAATCCCTAAATTTTTGAGAACTTCTAAGTATTCAGGGCAAGGCAGCCCAAAATGAAAGCTTACAATTTTAGGTTTAAGTTTTATTAATATGTCTATTTGCTTTGAGTCATTAAAAGATTGATAAATCTCCTTTAACTCTTTCGGAGGTAGAGTTTTAAATGAGTTGAAAGTTGGCAAAAATTGATTTATCCACTTTCTTTCTAATTCAATATTTTTTCTGGGGGTTTGATGACAAAACACATTAACATTAAAAGGCTTGTCTGTTAGTTTCATTGTATCAGAAATTGCTTTTTCAGCATCTTCATTAGACATTGCACCAATCCCAATAGAGCCAACTCCTCCAGCGTTAGTGACTTTAGCAGCCAATGATGGTGTTGATACACCAGCCATTGGAGCTTGAATTATAGGTAATTTAACACCTAACAAGGAAAGTAAAGATTTACATGGCATGTTAGAACCTCTATTTACAAAGTGAAGAATATATTATATTCTCATTTCGAGAATGTAATTAACTAAATACTATCAAAATGAGAATTAAATGAATAGTGGATCTCTTCGCATTTTTTGTACCGTAGCCGATTATGAAAGTGTAACCCAAGCTGCAATCCAGTTAAGGAGGGCACCTTCCAATGTAACAACAAAAATAAAGCAGCTTGAATCAGATTTAGGTGTCGAGCTTTTTATAAGGACTGGAAAAAAAATGAAACTTGCGTCATCAGGACGTAAATTTTACGAATATGCCCAGCAACTATTAGCTTTGGAAAATGAGGCAAGGCAAGCCATTATGGGTGAAAGTATAGGAGGGCAATTAATTATAGGGAGCATGGAAAGTACAGCAGCGAGCAGGCTGCCAAGCGTACTCTCTGAATATAATATCGCCTATCCCACCACAAATATTTCTCTAACTACAGGAACATCTATGCAGTTACTTGAGAAAGTCTCGAATGGTGAATTGGATTGTGCATTTTTAGCTTTACCTGATGTATTTGATAATGATAAAGCTTTAGTTGAGCTTGGTATAAATACACAAGAAGTTTGGTCAGAAGAACTATTGCTGTTAGTACCAATTTCCGAGAAGAAAACGAGTAACTTTAAAGATATTAAAGTTAGGAACCTTGTTTCATTCCATAAAGGTTGTACTTATCGTGAAATAGCTGAAAACATTTTAAATGTTAACTCCTCAATTGATTGGAAGATTCACGAAATGTCTTCATATCATGCGATGGCTGCTTACGTTGCTTCCGGAATGTCTGTCACTGTATTACCTAAAAGTGTGCTTGATTTAATGGATTTACCAGCATCAATATCATACTTAAGAATTAAAGAATCTAAAACCTTGATAATTTGGCGGAAAGAATTTGATGTGCCAGCTTTCAAGAACTTTCTTAAATTACTAACCAAACGATAATATGCCATATTTTATCTTTAAAAATAACTCTAGTTATGAAGAGCTATTTTCCGCCATTATCGCTCAGCTGTACTAGTTCAGCAGTAGAACCTTTTATCACCCCCTCACCTGTAAACCCTTTAAAAAGACTTTTTGCCGACTTCGCTTTTGTGATGGAGCACAAGAATGCCTAAACTTAACAATTTGGAAACCTTGGCAGTCCACTGACAAAAATAAGCTTTATGTAAGATTGCTATAGCCGAAATTCAGTACGGTGGTCCATCTGCATGCTTAATTCCTTTTTCGCAGACGAGAGTAATCCGATTAAATTTGATATCAAAAATTCGCGGAACTTGTCTTTGCCTAAAGTTCGCTCATATGCCTCTTGGCTTAAAAAGCGCTTCATTTCTTGATCGAAATCGCGTCCATTTACAATGCCTTCAATTGATGCAATTCTCGCATCAAGCAGCTCAATAAATCCCTCAATTTTATAATCGCTCACTTTCCTCTCAATGAGCTCCTTATTGATCGTAGCCCCTTGCTGTTGTAACCACATAAGATCCCAAATATCACGATGCCTAACATACCTTTGAGTCGCAGGAAGTGAGATAATTTTATCTGCCATTATCTCTTCTAATGATTCAACATAAATAAGTGTATCTTTATAGCCATCAGGCAAAAACGCATAATTCTGTTTCAGTGGCAGTGGTACTTTTGTGTGAGCAGGAATATTGGCAACTTCAATTTTAATCCTCTGTTTCGCAATACTTTTGTGCTCTGGCGCAGTGACTATTGCTATTTGCCATTTATCAATTCTTAAATCGGTATATTTAGGATCTTTTTTAAGCGAGTGAGGTTCCTTAACCGTTATTTCAAACCCATACCTGTCACCGATATACTCTTCGATTACATTTTTCATTTTTAATAATGTCTTGCTGTTGAAATCATAGCCTCCTGCGAAATCGAGGTCTTCACTGTAGCGATTAGAGCCGTAGCATAACCTTAAACTCGTCCCGCCTTGAAATACAATATCATCCAGCATACCTGCTCGGTCGAGCGCAAATAAAATATCGTAATGAAGTAGCTCTTTTTCAATTACAGGCTTATTACCTGAGCCGGCATTTTCTTCCAACGCCCTTTCAACTAAAAAATTAAAGTTCTCTCGTTTAGTCATCATGCATTACCTTCATATCAATTAAATGGGTATTTCTGCCAACCCGATTTAAGTCCCTCAGTGCAGCAGCCTTTGATGCTATTCTTAAAGGCCTATCAGTCTGGATAATGTAAGGAAGAATATCCCTAACTGCACGCTTAGTATGCGTAAACTCAATAACGCCATAAGGTGTTTTGTATTCACCTTTTGTCCCCGTAGTCATAAGCGTTAATCTGTCAATTGGGATCTGAGAAATTACACCGTACGCTGATAGCGCGGACTCTAAACTCACATAACTATATTCTCCACGTCTTAAGGCCGTTGCAATCAAGTCCAACGTATTAGATGTATTTTTATATCTAGATAAAGCATATACATAAACGCCCCTAGCCACTCTCTCCAAAATACTGCTCTTAACAAGGCGAGCAAGGCTTTCGTTTAGTGAGCGCGGAGAATCTTCATGAAAAATTTTAGATAAATCACGATGCAAAAAGACGTAGCGGCCTTTTCTGTCTAATTCATTCAGTCTTTGAATTGCTATTTCTTGCTTCACAATTAAGTACCTACTTATTACACTTATAAGCAGTATAACTAACCTCATAGTACAAATCAAAACTTTAAGTGAGCAGTTAAAACATATTTAGGCAGTATAACTAGATACTTAAATCGCGTGATGGCCCTATTTAGCAAGGATTAAAAAATCACCAAAGAGAAATTCAATATTAGACAGACAAAAGCAACCAGCTAGTTGATTTTTGCACTAAAAAACCACCATAAAGGGCGCTATGTGAAGTAATTAACTATGGCCACACAGTAGGCTTTCTCACTGGGGCTAAAAATGGCCAAAATATACTCGGTATTAGTTAAAAGCCCACCAAAAATACCTTTTAAGTTGCTAATAATTTGTCAAAACTATTAAGCTATCCCTGAGGTGGACAATTATATTCAGTTTTACAATTACAAACGTAGGCACTCTACGCTTTATTATATGAAGCCACATCAGAAATATAATGAATTAAAAAATGCCGCTTAGAATCTCTATAGACTTAGCTCACCGTTATTGGTCGAATTTATAATAAGCCCGACCATAGAAAAACGCTCGAAGGCATACTGTATAAGATGCGCACAGGTATTCCATGGCGAGATTTACCTTCTGATTTTGGCCGTTGGAGT
>NZ_AUTL01000119.1:0-66358 GCF_000498015.1 Pseudoalteromonas sp. TAE79 | reverse complement strand
AATAGTCATTATCGTAACCTATTTATATCTGCGCGGAGATAATTAGACGTAACTTAGTGATTTAAATATGTTTTTGTTTAGTTCAGGTGTAGCGGTGCGTATAATTGAAGTTGGCTAAATCACAAACTCTCAGTTTGGCAAAATCAGTAAGTTTAATATACCCGTACACCCAATGTTAAACAAAAACAGAGAGAATAGATTTATTACAGAGAAAGGATAAAAATAACATTTAATTTAAGCTTTTGTTACCACGTTCTCAATGAAAAGCGTTAAAATAAAATAACTAATAACAAGGTCACTAATTAACAATGTTTAGTTCCAATGTCGCTAAAACTAAAATATTAAGCGGTACTACAAAAGCAGTTTTATCTACTTTATTTTTAACCTCAGTAGTAGGCGGTTATGCGCTGACTGGTACATTTTCCGCCCCTAGTTTAACGGATTCGGAAGTTACCGAAGTAATTTCGACTAAAAAGGTTAATTCCATAGAAAACATGAGCTTACCTTATTTTATTTCAACTATGCCTGCTCCGCCGGATGAAAATATTGATAAGGCCAGGCTATATGGTGTTGATGTTGATAGCAGCGGTTTGAGAGATGATGTTCAAATTTATATTGCTCATAAGTACCCTTATAAACCTGACTTCCGGGCTGCAAATATTCAGTTAGCCAAAGTTTATGAATCAATAATTCGAAATAATAATACATCAAACCTTTCAGTAATTGCGTTTCTACTACACAATGAAAAAGAAGCGTTAGAATGCTTTTCTAAAACCATTGGCAAAAAAGATGATCTTAGCGAACTGAAGAAAATTGTATTCAACAATGAAAAAAGGCTTAAAGCCTATAATGATGTCGCTAAGCAAGCACTAAACATTCCAAAAAGTTATCACTTTAATGATAGTCAAGATATATGCGACTCACTGATAATTGGTAATGAAAAAGCACTTCAAACATGGAAACCATGATTAATACATTAAATTATCGCGATGTGACCTAATGAATACTAAATTTGAACACGACGAACTGACAGTAAATCATAAACTCAAAGATTATATTATGACAAGAATTTTAGTTACGGTAGATTTATCCGAATGTAATAATTTAGCTGCTTCTAAAATATTAAAAAACACTAGCTTAAGCAAACTTAACACGCTAATTTCAAGAGTTGGCAGCGATATTGGTGTTAAATTAGTTATAATGCATTGTTTGAGAAGTTCTTCTGAAAGCCACGATCAGCTATTATCCAAGCCTAAAGTTACTATAAATATGCAAAATTCTACTCTTAGCCAGGTGCAAAAATTTACCTGTTTAAAGGTTTATCGAGAATTTATTGATGCTATTACGCAAATGAATTGCCAACAGTTACTAAAACTGACTGTCATTGAACCGCATGGGGATTACGTTGATAGCTTTAACGCGTATGATGAATATGCATGCCCGCTGTTTTTTTCAGATATTGCTGAACATTCATTATTTGAAAAACTGCCCAATTAGGGCAGTTTACTGCAGAAAATTTATAATAATTAATCGCTTTCTTGCCCCCAGGCATCCTTGATTGCTTGCTTGTTATTTTGCTTTTCAATCAGTAATTTTTTAGATTTTTCATACCTATTAGAAATAGAAGATAAAAAGCTTACAACTTCGCTTGGAGTAAACTCTTTCTTCAGCTCTGGATTTAATGACACTTCATAGTGCCCATTTACTAAGTTGATATTTGTACCTGATAGGTACTTAAACTCTTTAGCGCTGACATTCATAATAACGAAATTGTTATCTTCAAATGCACACCATTTACTTTCATGCATAAACACCGTGCTTTCTGCACTTGATAGCTTAAAGAACGAGTCACCATTTTCACCTTCACAAATATATAAAGAACTTATATCTAGTGACTTTAAGCGTTCGTTCCATTGTGCATCAAATCTAGAACTAATTAATTTACTAGCTTCTAAGTTACAACCACTAAGTAAGGTCGCTGTAGCGGCAGCTATAAAAAAGTTACGCAAAAGTATCTCCTAATTACTATGTTAAAGGGTTGAGTTTTTTATTTTTGGCGCTTTCATAACGTTCAGCTCTGGTTGTATGAAGATACCTTGAGGTTACTTCTATGCTTTCATGGCCTGCATCCGCTTGAACATGGTGTAATGGCCTACCGTGGGCAATATCGTGAGAAATACCTGTATGCCTAATGCTGTGCACAGTTAAAGATTTCACTTCTGCAGCATCTTCAGTAAAACCATCTTTTAATAACCTGTTTGATGTGCAAATTAAGACATTATCAACTATCTCTCTGATCTGCCTTATGCCCAAATTTGCATTTATATCGCCAGTGTCGCGGCCATGACTCGCTGCTTTATGGCGAACAAATAGCGGGGTTTCTTCTCCAGGTATTGGCAAATCAGGTAGTTTTCTAAATCTACGGTAGCGGATTAGGGCATCTCTAAGTTCGTCAGACACAGATATTGTGCGTCGTTTACCACCCTTAGATCTTGGAATGAAAAAACCTAACAGAGAAGTTTTCTTATCACGCCTAAACTGAGACATAATAGGTGCATATCCTGCTCTTGCACCAATTTCAGAAATACGACAAAAAGTAGAATAAAGGAACTTTATTAGAAAAACGGTTCTCTCGTGGGTAATAGGATCTAGCGCAGCCATTTCCTCTACTGTATCTATGACATAGCTCCACTGCAGTTCTGAAAAAAACTTCATTTCATCATCATCTTCACCTGCAGAAGCTGACTGACTGACAGTTTTGTACTTACCAAATTTTAGTACGACTGCAGCAGGGTTTCCTTCGCAATACTCCTCACCATTTAGATATTGGAAGAACATACTTAGAATGCTTAGCTTTGTTGAAATGGCTGTACCCGATAACTTATAGGTTACATCTTGAATATCTAAGTTTGATCCCTTAGGTTTTCTTTTTGTAAATGGTCGCCATTTATAGTTAGGTACAGTCAACCCAATTGATTTGTCATATACAAACTGTGAAGCGTTATATTCACCTACAAGCTCTGCTGGCGGGTTTTCACACCATTCAATATATGTTCGCATCAAATGACGGTTAACACCCGCTACTGACACTTCCTGCACACTCCAGCACCAGTGTAAAAATGAATTTAGTTCTGCTCTATAGGCTTTAAAATTATTGTATCTATCAACATTTTCACTAAGCCAATCTAAGGCGTATTCATAAAGCTCACCAGCATCATCAACTTTGTTGACAGCGATATATGCTATTTTTTCATTAATGAAGACGTTAGGTTCTCTTAAGTTTTCGGCCGATTCAAAAAGAGGCATTACAGGGGGTAAAATTGCAGTCGTTACGTTATTCAAATTAATCATACTCGCTTATTTAGCTACTTTATTTATATTTAAATTAGGCCTGTAAAGTCGCAGACATTACAAATCAAAGTGAATTTTTTTTAGATTTAGATACATTAGTATTTTTATATCATTAAATACAAAAGCATTTTCATTATCATCAAATTCGCTATGTAGGTAAAAAGCAACTTGGAGTTAATTTTATTGCCCGGCTTCAATCATTTTAGAACTAGAGTGGACAACTTTATATCTTTTAAAAGCGTACGAATCTACTTCAAGAAGGTTGAACAACTGCTAACGCTATATTGTTATTATTTTTAAATGCCATTGAGACAAAGCTAGATTTAAAAGTATTACATAGTTTTTCTGCATCCAGTTGATCAGATAAAAGCATCCAGCCAGCATTCTTAGCTACAAAAGATACTCCATCTTCTCCTAAAAACTTGCCATCACAATTGCAAATTGTAAAACCTAAAAACTCTGTGCTTTCCGGCATACCAGAGTTAGACATAATATCTAGTGGATCTAGTAAACCATCATCATAGGCATCTTCGGCTGAATTTAGTGGCGCTGGTGTATTAACTATTACAAAACTACCATTTTGCCTTTCTTTGACGGTAGCGTGGATTCCCTTATCTTCTAAATCTAATAGCGCGCATTTAAGGGGGTAAATGTCATTCGAGTTTATATCACAATATTTTACGCTTTTATTGTGTATCAAATTCCCCCATTCCTCCGACGATATTGAACACTTAAACTGTATTCGTCCCGCAATTTCTTGTGCCTTGTTCCTTGCTTTTATTAGCTTAGCTTTCGCTTTCTTATTTCTCTTTTGTGTTCGAGTAAGTTTGGTAGACATATATTTAACACTAAATTTTGAATGTGTAAGATTTTATTGTATTTGTAAATATAAGCAACCCATTTCAAGCTTTTCAGGCTGCTTGCTCGTTTTGAAAGTGGTGTTAATTTGAGGGTAATTCTTTAAAAGAGATTCGAAATAAATGACTATCAACGGCTTTAAAAATAGAACATTCTCTGTAGGGGATAAGGTACGTGTTTACCGCAATTTAAATAATGGTAAATGGTCGATTCAAGCCGCAACAGGTGAATATAAAGGCAAGGTAGTAGGGCATTTAGATCATCTTACTTTGAATAACGTAAAATTTAATGTATCTAAAGCTGGAAGGGCACGTATTTTGAAAGAGAAGCGAAAAAATGTCTGTGCGTATGCTATAGGTGATTTACATTCAATTGAGGCGCCAGAGAAGTTCTGTGACCAACATATTGAGGTTACTTTCAATCCTTATAAAACTGACTTCTTCTGTTTTACTCATGATGTAACTTCACAAGTTGATGAACTCGAAGAGCTCTCTTTTATAGATGGCAAAGCCTTCATACCATTGTTTACGACAGGTTTATCTTTGTGAACTTTTTAAATGAATTTTGCTTTGATGCTCAGATACAATGACTTACAAATAAGTATGTTGTCATAATATTGCGAGATTATTATTTATTGGGGTATCCACCAGCTAAAGTCACCCCTACAATAATTCGGGACTAAGCGCTTGTTGTGCTAAGGGCATTATTTATAAAAATTTAAAATTAAAGGAAAGGTGGATCGTGGCTGCATTAAAAATACTATTAATGGTAATTGTATCTTTTTATGGGGTTGTAGCGGAGGCTCGAATTTTATCAGGACCACTCGTTGTAGAGAATATTGATGTAAATAGATATAGTGTCGTAAAAGTTGGCTTTGGGACGTTTTCGCCTGCTTATTGTAATTACTCGAAGATTGCATTTAACTTTAGCTTTATTAATACACCCATTTATATCGGTGAAGCATGGTTGGATATGCTTAAGGATTCAATGCTCAACGGCAGAAGGTTTGAATGACCTAAGCTAACTGAATTTTCAGGGTTTATAGGGTACTTAACTGTCCAACCATTAACTGATTTAGTGCTAATAGTGGCCATATTTTGCAACTCTTGTCTGTAGGGTGGTTTAATATATCCTGTATCAGGCACCTCATGAGTGTCATTTTCTAACTTAATATCTTCATCAATTTTTATATACTTGGTCGCTTTTTTTATTTTCCAACTTTTGTCAATCTCAATAATATATTGGTACTTAGAGCCGTTAATTAAAAGATCCATATCGCCATCTTCTTCCTTATATGGCGAGTCATGTATAAATGTTAAGTTAAAATCCCAATTGCGAGATGGACTTTTTAACTTAATAGAGTGAATTTTATTTTTTAGATGCGAAATGCCAGTAATAAACAATTCTTTGGTAACTAGGTCTTTATCATTCTGGCCAAACGCTAGTGTTGTTTTAAATTCACCATCTTCAAATCGTATTGAGTGTGTAATATCACCTCCCAAAACCATTTCATTTTTAGTATTCACATCCTCCAGTTCGATATAATTAATTGCTTCTTGGGTTAATATTTCTAAGCTATCAATTTGTGTAGCCGTAAATTCGAAATCATTAAGTTGATTCGCGTTATTAAAAGCAGCATGTGAATTTAAGCAAAAACCGAGCAGCAGAGTTGAAACGTATTTATATTTCATAATTAATAGTCCATTTTAATAGTTAAAATACATGTTCAATAATTGAACATGTATATAGTATCTAAAATGGGTAAACTTACAATACATTTGCATTAATTTTTAAGGTAGATAACATTATTTACTACTGGTTTTTGCTGGAATTAAAATGTTCAATTTATAGGGGTTGCGCGATTAGATTTCTGTGAAAAGATTGGGGCAGTAAATTCAATTAACGAACTTATATTTATATCTCTAAAATATTAATTCACCAACCCGACAAGTGCAATTGTAGGGTCTGACTATGTACCTCTCAACTTAGCGTGCTATAACGCTGGTGGCTTAGGGTAGTTAGGACAGCATGCTTGGAGCCGACAATCCCATTTGTCGGCATAAGGAATATTGGGTATATTGGGCATATAAATGTAATGCAGTAACAATCAGAAAAATTCGGAGCTATAAAATTGCCTAAGTTAGATATGATTCTTGCTAGCGAAAACTTACATACTGAACCTACCGGTGTTTCGCAGCGCCGTGATGTGATTTCTGACCTTGGGGGTAATGCACGAAAGTTTCTTCGTAACAAGCACGCAGCAAACACACAAAGAGCTTACCAATCGGATGCAAAAATCTTCACTGAATGGTGTCACCTTAACAACCCTCAAATTGACCCTGTTTCTGCTTCAGCTTCCGAAATTTGTGATTTTATAGCTGATCAAGCAGATGGAAAATTATCAAGATGGGATTGGATAGATAAGGCTGGGCGCAAAGGTACTCTGATTGATGGGAGCCCATTGGCTTTTTCATCTTTAATACGAAGGATGAATGGCGTTATGTTTGCGCTTAATCAATTAGGACGTTCATTTAATAGTGATGAAAAAGGAGTTATAAAAGAGTTGTTTCAGGGCATTGCATCTACTGTTGGTTCTGAAAAGAAGAAGGTAAAAGGCTTCAATTCGTCACACCTTTCTCATGTTTTTAGCACAATGGACTTAACTGATCATATCGACCTTAGGGATCGTGCTTTGCTAATGTTGTTATTTGCGGGAGCATTTAGACGTTCTGAACTGGCAAACTTACTAGTCAAAAATATAAAATTCATGGATGGCAAAGGAGTCCAGATAAAATTAGACAAGGCTAAACGAAAAACTAACGGTATAACTAAGTCCATCGTATATGGTAGCGAGCAATGCCCTGTTAAATACCTTCAGGAGTACATAGCAGCAGCCAAAATAGAAGATGGTTACGTCTTCAGAAGAAGTAATAGAGGTAGAAAACTATTATCTTCCCCCATTTCAGACACATCAATTTATAAAATGATTAAAAAGCGATTTAATGATGCTGGTATTGAAGGTCGATTTGGTGGACATAGCGGACGAAGAGGATTTGTTGATACTGCTTTAAGATCGGGTAAGCCTATAAATAAAGTCATGGAAATGACAGGCCATGCTGATATACGAACAATTCAAGAATACTTTGATGAAACTGAACGTTGGAAAGATAATGCGGGTTCAGGTATATACTAAAAAACCGCTATTAGTAGCGGTTTGCTGATGTTAAATTTCACACTTTTATTTGTTGGGCAGTTAATTAAAGCTGCCCTGCTTCTTTAAAACAAAACTGAATCGTCTTTAGCTGCTGTATCAATTGTTTTACCCGATGGTAAAAAACTAATCTTATCGTTAGACATTTCTTGCAGATCTTTAAGTGGTTCAAACCCTGCAGCTACTAATTGTTTTTGTGCAGTTTGGTATGTAGACCCAATAATATCAATAGGTATAATTTTAGGAAGATTATCGGTTTTATCAATTCGTTTAGTCAAATAATCTTCATAGTAGTCACGGCACGACTTTTCATCTACTTGATTTACATTCAAACTGCCAGAACATTTGATGAATGCAGCCGTACCATACATATCATTTTCTAATTCAGGACTAGGCTGCTGCATGTAGATACCATATGCAAATAAGGCAACCGCCGTGCCTAATAGGTATTTACCTCGAGTTGGAGACCATGAATGCCATACATATTTTTTCTTATTTTCTTTTTGTTCTTCAACTTTATTAGTCATGATTAACAACCTTTGTTTAAATAAATTAAGTAACTTAATTCTATTGTATAACGCTTAGTTTTGAATTTGTAGTAATATTAAGGAAATTTAAATCAATTGGAAATAATGTGAAACTAAAATCTCTTAAGTTAATACTACCAATAGCAGCTATACCATTAGTTTCAGCAATCTATTTTGTGCCTCAATACGGGTATAATATTGCACTAAAGAAATTGAATAATGTTGATGGCGTTAGCGCTAATTCTAATAGCTTTAGCCTGGGGCTCCTTAAGTCTACTGCCTCAACAACGGTCAAGATTGATAAATCAAAGTTAGGCATATTCAGTGACAACTTAGGCGACAGTCAGCAACTTGTATTAGAAGTTGAGCACACAATAAATAACTTTAGCTACCCTATTGAAGTAACACATAAAGCTTATTTTAATGAGGAAATATCTGCAAAGATAACAGATTTCCTAGGTATTAAAGATATTGAAGGCCCAAGGTTCAAAGTCCCCGTTCAACTTATCAGCCAACACTCATTAAGCGAACAATCAATTATAGGTATGACTGACCACATTCAATATGGCCCAAACATTGAGTTAACGCCGGTTAAGTTCTTTGCCACTTTAGTAGACGGCAGTAATAATATAGAGTTTCAAGCTAAAAGTGATGAAATTGATCTGAAGGCTAGTAACTCCCCTGCTACACTGAATTTTAAAGACGCAAACTTGACGTTTAATTATGATATAGAGTCATGCGCTACGATGTGTGATGGCATTACTAATTTTAAATCAGCCAATGTTACCCAATACAATGAAGCCGGTAGTTTAAAATTTGATGCAACTAACATTGAAGTACAAACTAATGTGACTATTCAAGATGATACATACAGTTTCTCTTTAGCCACATATGCAGCCGAAGTAGAAACCGGTACTTTCAATTTAAGAAATTTTTCTATTAATACTGTTACATCAGATATTGATATGAAAGCTGTAGACGAATTCCAAGCAAGTTTCGCTGAAAATCAAAGTGCAGATGCATCCCCTTTTCATGGAAAGCATAATGTGACCTCTATGTATGCGCGATTCTTACAGTCAGGCATGACATTTCAGATAAATGAACTACATGCTGAAACTGAGAATGGTGTGATCAATGGGTCACTTAAATTGAAACTTCCTGCTAAAAAAATGCCCGATATGGTTAACAACCCAATGGGTGTTATTAAAGTACTTGAAGGTGATTTTAACTTAGATATTCCTCTAATTGATTTAGATAGCATTACTGGCGTCGGTTCTAGTAATACTCTTGTACAAACAGGTTTTGCTATCAAAGACAAACAAAATGTTAAAACGGAAATGTCTATAAATGAAGGTATTGCGGTGATAAATGGAAGAGAAATAACGCTGTAAACCTTTTCAGCACTAGGTAAAACCAAGTGCTGAACTGAATAAGTCTTAACTTTATCTGTCAGACTTGACTGCTAGGGCTCTTCTGTCCCCACGCTATTTAAACCTCGTGTTAGTAAGTGGGAAGTTCCCATCCAGAGTTTAATGTGCCAAAGGGGTGCTCAACAGTTTGCTTTCGATGAAGCATCAATTCAGGATCATTCTTTAGCTTGTGAAGCATTTCTTCTGTCAGAATCTCATGCACCTGCTTTAAGAGCATCAATCTCTTGATCCTTTAATACTGATATTTTACCTAATGAAAACTCATAATAATTGGTCAGTTGACTACGATCTTTAGCATTAGGAATATAAAGGTTACTGTCAATGAACTCTTGATTGAATACTTGGAAATTGAACGGCGTTTGAAGCGAGCTTAGCGTTACGTTTGCAGCACCAATTCGAAGAGATAGAGCTGTGATACCATCAGACTCTAGAGGTTTTAACGCTTCTACAGCTGCTTTGTTGGAAAGTAAAGAGCTCACTTAACGTAGACTTAGCAGAGCCGTTACGCCCGTAGATTAAGTTTAGCTTATCAAACCCCTTGAGATAACCCTCCCCTATGTTGCCATTGCTTGATGTTTTAAATTTTTATGATTTTTTCTAGCATTTTGTCTTGTCTGAAATCAACAAGAAAACCTCGCATGAAAAGCCAGCTGAAACTGTTATCAAAATACAAGTGTATTCAGTGATGCGCTAAGGTTTAACTAACAAGCATATAACTCTCTTAAGCACGCATGTAAGGGCAAAAAGCTAGCAAATTGAAGCTGATTTTTGTGAAGAAGCTGAAGAAGCTGAAGAATTAATCT
Organism: Pseudoalteromonas sp. TAE79; assembly: GCF_000498015.1. Classification (NCBI taxonomy): domain Bacteria; kingdom Pseudomonadati; phylum Pseudomonadota; class Gammaproteobacteria; order Alteromonadales; family Pseudoalteromonadaceae; genus Pseudoalteromonas; species Pseudoalteromonas sp. TAE79. The sequence continues at coordinate 56,178 of NZ_AUTL01000119.1, read as the reverse complement.
GGGCTGAGATTGAATATTTTAAAAGTGAATATAATATTTTTTTACAGGTGAAATGAGAGCTTCTATTTTTATATGGGGTGAAAGTCACCTTCATAGTAGGTGGCTTTCATATAATTCAACTCTGATGCTATGAGAAATATCACTACTGCTCTAATCCTTGAGGTTCGACTTTACTTCTGTTGAGGAGTATAAAAAAGCAAATCCACCCAAAAATAGGAAACAACAAACTTGAAAGGATAATATAGAAATAATTAGTAGGTTTATTTATGAACCGACTAGTTAAAAAAACCAATAATAAAATATTAGCAAAGCTTATAAAACCAAATAATGTTAAATTAATCATTTACACTCCCTTTACCAACTGATAACTTAAAAGCTCATTGTGACCGTAACATTTTATTAATTATTTAGCAATGAGTATTTTTTTATTAAATATTAAAAGGAATAAAAATGTTTAAAAAATTAATTGGAATTGGCTTCCTATTCATATCCAACCTTTCATTTTCAGCATCATATGATGCTGAATGTGATTCTTGTATTTCGGATAATGATTTTAGAAGTTTTGCTTATAATTACTCTGCAACTAACTTTGAAAATCAACACAAAATCAGAAGCTTTGATCATAAATTGGTCATATTTAACCACAACAAAGGCCTTGCAAAAGAAGTACGCATAGTTGGTGAGGGTTATAACGTTGCAGGAGAACCTGCTATAACTACAGTTTATTTTGTGGCTATTCCTAGTCAAAAATTAGCTGTTTTGGCATCTGCTTATGGTGGTCTTTATAGCTCAGTATTGGTGTCTGAAATAGAGATTCCTACATCTATTGCAGATAGCACTTATGGTTTAGTCGGGTCAAGTTATTTGCAACAGCAAACAATCAATGAGTACAATTCAAGATTACCTATACTTGAACATTTAGCAAATTATATTGGTGCAGTTGCATCAATTGCGGGTAAAGTAATCTCTGTTAACTTCGTAATTGAAGTAAATTTTTCTGATGACTCTATCGCTACATTTAAAATCACAGGAATTAATTCTGACGGAAAGTTAACTTATGGGTTTGTGGGGGGGGTTGATGCTGATGGAAATGTTATTTCTGAAAGTAAATCACACTATATGTCAGGTTCTTTCAATTTTGCAGTGCAGGGTGAATCAGGTGTACAGGAGTTCCTAAGAGCTGCTGAGCGTGCAGGCGTTCCAATTGTTGATAGTCGTAATAGTGGTAATGTTATTCATGTTACATGTGCCCACGGTATCTGTAATATTACAACACCTACAAACGCGGACCCAGTTTGATTTTAACGATAGTTAATTAAAAACTGATTAGCAATGAACTCTGTCAGATTTACTTAAATTTTTTTGTCAGAGTTCATATTAGGAAGTAATCAATTTCGATTTTGATATACGACAAGTTATTTCAAACTTTGGCTGTTTCCGTCCCTCATAACTCATTAATGTCCAAAAACGAGTTTATCGACCGTTTGCCTCTCACAGCTCAAAGCCGCCTGTCAGGCGAAGTCCAAACCTGTTGTTTAAACTGTAAGATCGGATATGAGCTACTATAGCTGAACACTATCTTTAGTTTTTATATAAGTAATATTCGGGCGGTGCTAACATCTTATTAGTTTCTGGTGGGAAAGCTACGAGACTATAACCATCCAATACTATATTTTTATTGCTGTTCTGACACTGTGTATAAGTAACATAGCTTCCCTTATCAACACCGCCATCAGCCTTGCTTAACGCACCCTCGACGATCAACAAGCATTTTGCCCAGTTTGACCCATTACTTTGAATTGAAAACTCTGATTTAAACCTTACAGCATCTAACTTATATCTAGTGATAGAGTGAAAGTTCAACGGTATTAAACTCTCTTTGTCTATAGGTGCAATACCATTCGTGTAATTTACAAAAGACCGACTAAAAACACCAATAGGATCATTTGATAATGTTGGCCCAGTAGCAATAGCTTCTTGTGCATGCAATTTTATCCACTTCCAAATATCCTTTGCTTCATCGCTAAATACTAGATTAGCGACTATTACAATTAAAATTACCGGTATTGTAAACTTATATTTTTTAGATGCATTTTTAAAACGCTCAACCTTTGTTAGCTCTTTAACAGAATTGTAGTGCTTGATAAGTTCGTCATTTTCAAAGGATTCGGCGCTGTTTTTTTGTATCTTATTTAGGTTCGTTTTATCTTCTTTTACAGTAACATCCATCTCTAAATCTCAGTTTTCTTTAATTGTGTTGATCGTAAGCTCTTGCTATAGTTCTTGCAAGTTCAAAGTGTAGCGTAAAAGAGAAATGAAAAAAGTATTATTAGATGAAAATTCTTCAAAGTTTAAAAAAGAACGAGATTTAAAAACGGTAATAGTATGTGCTGTCTTATATACATTATGTTTTTTTATTAACTCAGAGATAACAACTAAATACGCAGGATTGGCTATGGTTCATATGGTTGTTCTGTTTATGTGCCTACATAAAGAAAAGCCTTTTGGATTTGATATATTACCTAAAGTAATCCCTTTAGGCATTTATGGTTTGTTCACATACGCGAGCATAGTAAGCTCTGCAGAAGCGCAAGCAAAACCAATTACTGAAGCTGGTAACATATTCCTTTGGCTTTTCATGGGTATGTTTCCCATCATAGTCCAACGTGCAATTAGACACATTATGGTTGCTAAATATAACAGTGATAGCGACTCTCAAAATGATTGATATTCCTGATGAAGCGATAACTAAAGGTACTCCGATTGCACCTATAGAAATCCAGCAATGCATTGAGAAGTCGGCATCCAAACACAGTGTAGACCAAACACTTTTACAGATTATTATTGAAACAGAAAATGGTAAAAAAGGCACTGTTCGATATAACAAAAGTAATGGTTCGCATGATTTAGGTCCTGCCCAAATTAATACAATTCAATTTGAAGAAAATTGGTTTCAGAAAGAATATCCTAATGTTACGTGGCAAAAGTTATCTTCAGACGTCTGTTTAAATATCGATGTTGCTGGTCGTGTATTTAAACAGCGGATTAGTGAGTTAAAACCGTCTCAATCAATTTGGAATGCAGTCGGTAACTATCACTCAAAAACACACAAATATAAATTGAGATACTTACAAAAAGTTATGAAAGCTTACCGTGTAAGAGCTCAAGAGCAAGGTGAAGGTTATAGAGTGTCTTGGCTAAAATAAATTGAATAGTGAGCCCGCTCACTATTCAATCTCATAACTTCTTTAGCCTTTAAAATTCTCCCAACCCGTTTTTGCCTTAGGTTTCTTTAAAAAATAAATTCCGAAAACGCTAATCAAGCCCCCTAGTATTATCAGAGGTATGCCCCATGACATTTCAGGGTTGTGCATAGTCAACTTTGCAGGACCCATTAAAAGCCCAAACAAAAACATCGCAATGCCAGCGCCTATTACCCAAGTTCTACAGCTCATACTTACCTCTATCTTTAAAGTTATGCCACCATATTTTTTAGCTTAGTAGCAGGACGGAAATGCGCTTTTACAGTATATCCTTTAGCAACAAAATCCCCTGTTGCTGGGTTGCGCCTTAATGCTGGCTCGTAGACAACAGGTGTTATTGTGCCAAACTGCCTAATATCTGTTTTATCACCTTTAGCAATTCCATTTGAAATTTTTTCCAGAATTATCTGAATTGCTTTTTCGCACTTTTCAACATCAAAATCATTATTTTGCTCTGCCATAGCTATTGCTAAGGTTTTTAAATTTTTTATATTCACTTTTAATTTAACCACTATATACTTACAAAGTCTTACAAGTACTATAAACGGCGTTTAGTTATTAATAAATACTTTTACTTCGAAACTGTGACCATTCTCACATTAAGTATAAAATATAAACTAGGAGTAGTTGATGAGTTGGGAAAATGAAAGGAGAAAATTTTTTATGTTGGCTAAAGAAGTTGGTATGGTTGAAGAGTTAGCCGCTTTTGCAAACGTATTTGGTAGATTTCCAGAGGCTAAAATAACGTTAAGCGATGGTCGTTCTGCTGAATACAAAATACCTTCCAGTGTTACCATACCTAAAATCGTAATTAAGGGTTAAATAACACTAAAAACCCACCAGCTAATTTATCTACTAACCTTTTCAATTCACTAATTTAATTTGAATTAGTATTTACGCTATAATGCAATGAAAATAGGTGTTATAGGTATGTATAAATTGACCACACAAAACAAATCAGAACAAGAATTTAAAGATCAGTTCCTATCAGTAATGGGTAAAATACGCAGAATGCGCAAATACCTTAAAAATGAGTCGTCAGATTCATTGCTTGTTATGAAAGATAAGCTAGAAGAATTGATAATTGAAAAGTTAGACGAAGAAGAAGCTGTCATTAAGCAGCTTGAAGAAAAGAAACAAAAAGTAGCAGGCCTACGAAAAATTATGGCTGAGAATAACCTAAATGATGCTGACCTATTCGATCCTGCTTTAATGGGTGATGAAACCGTCACTAATTCCAAAAAGAAAACTAAACCTCTAAAATATTTATTCATAGATAAAGATGGCCAGGTTTTTCGCTGGAGTGGTAAGGGTCATAAACCCGCTGTTTTTAAGGGTTTGCTTGAAGCTGGCATAAGTATAGATGAGCATTGTATGGCACGAGACGTTGAAAAACGATTACAACAAAACCTCACCCCGCATCCAGGTATCCCTGATATTAAATATAATTAATTACTACAGGTTGGCAGGCTCAAGCTAAAGACCTGCCAATTTAATTTTATTAGTTAAGTTTATTTCTTACTCTCTGCACTCACAAATTCCTCCAAAACTAAATTCTAACTATGGCATAATACACAATCAATTGAACTCGTAAGACATTAGGCGTTTTAATAATGGTTTGTAATGCTTTAACTCAACGAAACACTTATAAGAAATTAGCTTTAAGCTTATTACTATTTTCGCACCCCATTACCAGTGTAGCAGCCACAACATATCAAACTGAACAGTGGCAGAAGGAAATTAATAACCAGATACTTCAGCAGCGAGCCAATCAGGAGCAAGAAAGCAACATTACAGCTAACTCAATAATGCCCCAAGCCCGCCTGAAAGCCATTACTGAAAAAATTAAAAACCTTGCTTCTAATGACGTCGCATTTAAGCAACACCAAATTCACCGTTATTGCCAAACAGAGGTATCAACATTTTGTAGCGGGTTCAATACTAATGACCCTTCTTTAAATCTGTGTCTTATTAATAATGAAACCGAGCTAAGTCGGCAGTGCAAAACTGTAGCGCTTCAGAATGAGCTTGGTGAATATACTAAAAGTGATATGTATTACCATGACATTTTAATTCCAAAAAACAGTCGTTTTTTCTATGTAAAAGCTGATAAGAGCATAGGATTAAAACTGTCTAAGCAAACATCTATACAGGGGCTTACCGTTAAGGATGAAATATCTTGGTATGCCGGTGGAAATATTAAGTCCTACATCCCTGCATTGAATCCAGTCCAATTTAACCAAGTTATCTTGGCACCAAAAGCTAAAATTATTTTTTTTCCAAATGGAAGCGTAAAAGAAGGTGTTTTGTTTGACTCGTTTAGTACGCAGACACATAAATTCGCTGCAGGCCAAGTTATTTATAGAGAAACACCAAGAAGCCTTTGGAAACTCAAGTGAAATTACGCTTATCCACAAAATCAGTTGATAACTAGGTAATAAAACTGTTGTTAACTAGCTTAACCCTAATGGCATATGTCGTTTAGGGTTGCGGGTTTGTCATCAAGACTTAAGATTTATCTTATTTTTTAGTAGGGGTATATATGTTCAAATCAATTGCAGTAATTCGCGGGGCTTTTAATCCACCTAACATGGGTCATGAGTCGTTGATAAAGCGACTGAAGTCATTCGATAAAATACTTCTTGTGCCCTCTGTCGCAGCCTCTAAAGGGCGTGTTATTCGTGATTACACTAAGCGATGCAATATGCTGTCTTTATTCGTTAAAGATTTAGATATAAACACTTTGTTATCATACCCAGTAGAACATTTAATCAATGATGGAAATGAAGAATACGTTTCTAACTATGAACTATTAAACAAAATTGCGAATGAATTTATTGGCCATGAAATTACATTGGTAGTTGGTCCTGATGAGCTATCAAAGGTGACTAAATTAAGCGATTATCACCGTATCGATGGAAGATATAACGTAATGGGATTGTCGGAGCAAAGTATAGTCAGGAGTGAAACAATTAGAGAGAAAGTGTTTCGCGGTGTTGACATTAATAATGACACAACAGCTTTAGTTAAAAGCTACATCACTAATACTGGGCTATTCCGTCAACCTATGGTTAGCTCCCTGTAAAAGCTTTATTTGTGCGCGCGTGAATAGTGGGTATACGGCTAAAGATACCCTATTTACATGCATACATAGAGTCAAAAATAGTTAGTTTCAAGTATATGTTTTTTCTTTGAATATTTTCCATAGTAGTTACCAATAACATATTTATTTAAGCAGACAGTCTAGTGACCTAACTTAGCGTCACTAGGCTCCTATATGCTTTTAAAATTTTTGCCCATAACCTTGTACTGCAATCACGCGATTATTATGCTTAATTTCTTCAAGTGATAGTGGGTCTTCTTTATCCCACTTCTTAAAAAGCTCTAACTGCCTTTTTGAGTATGTAACTTGGTAAGTGGTCGCCATGTAGAAAGCAACGCGGGCTATATCGCCCTTTTTATCTGTTGGGGGTTTAATTCCTCTTGAACCTATTTCTATATTACATTTACCATAAGTTTTGACTTTATTCGTAACGCGCTCAACAAATGGCTTATTGGAACGATTTTGATTAATAGCTCCCACTGCCGGAAAAAGGTTTACTAAATCATTGTGGGCCCGTTTGTAATCAATATCATGCTTCTGGCAATACTCACGAGCACTTTCTTTTGTTTTCTTTGAATCTATCGCACACTTTCTAAGTTTATAGTTAACTTTTAATAACCAAGAGGCTGCGATAATATGTTCAGCTTCAGTTCTCAAGGACCTTTTACGTTCTTTCTTTGAAAAAAAACTTTGTAAACCACAACTTTGGAGATTCGTTTTTCTATTTGACCAATCGCAACCGCAATAAAATGTTTCCCCAGCGTTATTATAGATTTGCTTATAGAGTTTATTTTTTGCCGTTGTAAAGCTAACCACATGGTTAGTATCGTATGCATTTACCTCCCCTGGTGCGCTTAATAAAAGTATAAGGTTAGTGATTATTATTAATCTAATCATAAAATTCCAATAATTTAGTGACAATCTGAAGGGTGATTTATAGGTTTTGAGAACGATAAAGCCCTATTACCGAGCTTTATCGTTTATATACAAGCACCCGCTAAAGTGAATTCAATCTATCTGTGAACGCTTTTGGCCCTAAGTAACCACTTATTCGTTTCGACTTTAGTTCGTTCCCTTTATTGTCTATTAGAATAATAGCTGGCAAACCAAGTACATTAAAATGGGAAAGTATTTTCTGGTTTTCTTTAGAATTGGCCGTCATATCTATTCTTAGAAAAACCATTTCGTTTAAGCGTTCGCGTACAACTTGATCACTAAACGTGTTTTTATCCATCTCCAGGCAAGCTGTACACCAATCCGCGTACAGATCAATTACCACTGGCTTGTTTTTATCCTTAATATCAGAAAGCCTTTCTTGCAATTGCTCAATAGTTGTAATATCTGAACTTAAATGTGTTCCTGTTTCTGATTTTACATATGCAGCCTGAAGGTAAGCGAATATAAACAAAAGGATACTAACTACGGTTACAGAAAGAAATTTTTGGATTTTATTTAGTTGTAACCTTTTTTTATATAAACCATAAATTAAACAACATACGATTAGAACATCATAGGCAATGAATAGAACAGTTGCCTGAGAATAGACCCGCCCTAGCATAACTAAAGAAACCCCAAGTAACGCGATACCAAAGAAAATCTTAACTTTATTCATCCATGAACCCGCTTTTGGTAATAGTTTACCGCCACCAGCTCCAATTATTAGAAGTGGGACGCTCATACCTATGCTTAATACGTAAAGGGTTGCACCTCCTACTAACAAGTCACCACTTTGAGCCACATACAATAAAACACCAGATAATGGCGCTGTAGTACACGGAGAACTTATTAATCCCGAAATCGCACCCATGATAAAGCTTCCAGCATATGAGCCTGACTTCTGTGCGTTACTTACTCCAGTGAGTTTAGATTGAAGAAATGCAGGGGCCTGAAATTGAAATAGACCAAACATTGACAGAGCGAGAATAAAGAACAGAATAGCCGTTGAAATTATTACTGCCGGTTGCTGAAGTGCTGCTTGGTATTTCATGCCTGCTGAAGCGACAACCAAACCTAATAAAGTGAACGTGATTGCCATACCTTGAACATAACTAAATGATAGAGCCAACCCTTTTTTAACACTTAAGCTGTGCCCTTGACCTGCAATAATACCTGATAATATAGGGTACATAGGAAAAACGCACGGCGTTAGCGAAAGACCTAGGCCAAGAACAAAGACTAGAGACAGAGTAATAAATATGGATTTTTTATTTGCAAAATCAATAATGGATTTTTCTTCATTTTCAACTATTTCATCACTGTTTGGCACATCTACTGACTTAACACTATTTAGTGTGACATTGGATTGAGGAACTTCTATTGATACAGTCTCCGGGGGATAGCATAACCCTGCTGATGCACAGCCCTGATATGTAATTTCAACATTCCCACCTAAACCTGTATTTTTAAATGGTAATTCTGCAGAAATGAACCCTTCAAGCACTGCAACTTTTCCAAAATTTGGATCATCATGTATTTTTGCTGGTGGAAAAACTGCATTGCCTATTTGAAAATGATTGCTATTAAATTTTATTTTATCTAAATAAAGGTAATACCCTGGTTTCACTTCCCAAGATAAAGAAACTTGGTTTTCATCAAGTGTATAATCTAGTTGAAAAGCTTCACTAGCAGGTATAACTTTATTTTGGTAACTAAAGTCGATTATTGAAGATTTAGAATTGTTTGAGATCAGATCAACATTAAAATCATCAGCTATCGCGTTTTGCACTGATAAAACTGAAGTAAAGATGATGGCCGCTGTTAAAATAAGTTTGAGTAACTTCACTATTTCACCATGTTTTAAATACTTTAAAAAATATAGGCGCCATAAAATAGCGCCTATATAATTCTATGTGTTTGCCTTAGTTGAGATCTTTAACCATTCTTATAAGTTTATGAGTAGTTACATCAGTCAAAAACTCACTACCATCGCTAAAATCTACGATCAATCCATCAACTCCTTGAGTAGGATTGATATTTTGAGCATCGAAAGTGTTAGTCCAATAAGCTGCAGACGGTGTTGAAGGGAACATGTTTAAGTTAATCGAAGGGGCTACACACGCACGCTCAACTAAGGAACCTAGCTCTTTAATATTTGGGAGCCGCCAGCCAGTAGAATCTAAATATTCTTCATTATCTCTAACTGTCGTTAGAGCTTGCTGCCACGAACTTACATTGAACGGAGTACCTTTACATAATCCGTCAGTATATGCCTGACCGATAGAACACTTAGTCCAAACTAGTCCATTAACTATGTCAGTAACTGTCCCGTCATTATTATCTAAAAACTGACCTTCAGGCTGTGATGGAGCGATCGAATCAAATTTACAGGTTTGAGCTAAAGCACTACCGCTTATTAAGCTGGTTAAACAAAGTGAAATTATTAGCTTTTTCATTGTGCACCACCTCGAACCATGCGAACTAAATTAGGAGTTTGTTTATTACAAAGTTTTGAATGCCCTGTATCTGATGAAGTGCACCATACAGCGCCTGTGCCATCTGCTGATGGATCAGAAGTTAAGTAATCACCAGATTGACTGTTAGGAAAATAAACTTCTGAATCCGCGCTGGGTGTACTTACGCTATAATTGTGCAGAGAAGCGATTTCGCTTGTTCTAGGTAATCTCCAGTTTTTGAACCCACAAACAGCAAGGGTATTCATTGCTTCTTGATATAATGAGGTGTTACAAGACTTCATAGATGCCATGTAATTACTTGCATCTCTTTCGGGAAAAGCACAAACAGAACTAATTGGGTAACTTGTACTCGTGAAATTCTCTCCACTTGAACCTTCAGACCCTCCATTAGTAGCCGAGTCAGCATTTAGCCAGTAATATGAATAATTAGAAGCCCTCCAGTTCGCATGTGCGCTATGGTACTTATAAGAGCCTTCTTTAACGGATGTATTTATTTCTTCTTTTAATGTTTTACCAGAAGAGGTAGGCAGCTCTTGTTGTGAATTTTTAACTTCCCACACTAAGCCAGTTCGGTTGTCTTGCACACAAGAAAACTGCTGTGCATTACTTGGTAGTGAGTTTCCTGAGTCATCAAGCTTAGTGAATGAAAAAGCAACTGGACCATCAAACGAAGGTTGGTTAGTTGAATCTCGACCATATTCAGCGTCTTGGCCTGGATATTCAGAATTAGCAGAAGTTGAGGCGAAGCTTTCACCATCAAACCACGTATCAATACCCGTATCATTCAAACCTACTTCACCAGGTATTAATAACGTTATTGTACTTAGCTCACCTAAAGAAGCATTAGTTGGCGACTCTAAGTTAATTACGACAGACTCACCACCCTCAGGAATAGTATCTGGTAAGAAATCTACCGCTATTTCAACTAGATTAGCCCCTGCAAGAACTGTTATCGGACTTTGAGTTATTTTCTCATAATCCTGCCCTTCTGTAGCAAGCCCACCCACAGTAAAAGGTATCTTCACATCTTTTTCAGAGGCAGTAGTTAATTGTACTTTTACGGTGTATTTACCTGCACCTTCGGTAACGGTAGCAAAATCAGTTAGAAATGAAATTTTACTATCTTCATCCTCATCACGTATGGTGATAACGCTTGTTTCAAAATTATCTCTGACCTTTGCATTTTTTGGGTCGCTGATGGTAACTGAAAAAGTCTCGTCATCTTCATCAAGAACATCACCAAGAATTTCAAAAGGTAAGGTTACAGAACGCGCCCCTTCTTTTATTACAGCTTGACCTCCTGAAGCTTCATAATCGACCCCTGATTTAGCACTCATAGGAGTGAAATCATAAGCAAAAGAAATATCTTTTTCATAGGTCGAAGATAGAGTAACTTCTATCGAACCGGATAGCTTTCCATTCTCAGGTTCCGTAATTGTTTTACTTTTTGAAACTGAAAGATAAACTTTCTGATCGTCATTTCCTTTAAGCTCATTATCTAGCTCTTCATCACACCCACTAAGAACAAGTGAGGATAATACCGCCAAAGTTACAGCACTTTTTTTCAATATCATGTTAAAACCGCTCTACGTTTATATCGTAGTAGCATTCTAACACTATACATTGAAACCGCAGTAAAATTGGTCTGGTTTTTTTAACTAAGATTGCATTTAGCGTTCATCACTCGATAAACCACTATTGAGCTGTTGCAGCTCTCTTGACTCATATTTAGCTATAGCACCATCTAAAACCTTCTTAAGACTTAGGGCTATTATTTACTGCACAGATATAAGGTTGTTATTCTAAAAGGCTATTGCACACTAATTCTAAAAATTCCCCTTCATACCACGCAATTTTATGAGAGTCTTTCATAAATATTCCATCTTAAATTTCAATTTACAGATCCGTTAAAATGAGTCGTCTACACTAGGCATGCGAGCTAAGTGCGAGTTGTATTTTCCAAATAGATGTGACCCTTTAATTGTCGGTAAAGGGTAGTTCTCAACTCTAGCAACAAGCATACTATCTTGATAAGAGTCTACGAAATCACCTTGCTTACGTGTTTCTTTTGCATTAAAAACTATTTCCATTCGGGCGTTGTAATTACAAGGTGTTATGCCATCACAAGGCATTCTGCTTTCTTGGCTACCATCATAAGTTGCGTACCACATAGTAGGATCTTGAGTAGCAAAATCATAATCTGAGTCAATTAGATTATAGTTAACCGTATGAACTAATATTCGCTCTGCATCTACAGACCATCTTGTTTTTAACGTGAAAGTTTTCATATCTTCGGGAATATCAACAAAAAAACCATTAATAGCTTTACGACCTTTTTTGCGCCTAACTACATTAATACGTTTGTTCGGATAAGGAGTGCATGCCACGACATCGATCCCCTGCTTTAGAACTAAATTAAGCTCAGGAAATTCAAGGTCAATTAACTCAACATGCACATCGCTATACTGATTATAAATACTTGGTGTTAGGTGTACTTTCATATTCGACATTCCAATATAAATTATTCTTAACTTTGATGCTAAACACTTTTATTCTTGAATAGGCCTTATTAATTGCATCCGATAATTGTAATTAATAAGAGCTTATATAAATAGAAGCTTTGCGTAGGCATAAAAAAACCGTAATTGAATACGGTTTTTCTATTGAATTTCAGATATAAATAGAAATTTTAAAATTAATTAGCTATCTTCCGTTACAGCTAAATAGATCCAATAAACTTTAAAATATTCAACTAAATTAACGTATTAAAAAGATATAATAGTTTTTAGATAAACTTGCAATCTGTCCATGATATTAAGAACTGGGATACCGTATCCAAGATAGTAAGGCTCTTCTATAACCACATGACCTTGATCAGTGTAAAACTTCAGGCTTGGGTGAATTTTATTAAACCCCATTACTTCCGAATCACTATAACTAATCGTCTCAGGTAAAACTGTACGAATTATGAAACTGTCAGTTTTAGAAGTGTAATCCCAAGCAACCCAAGGGCTATTGTTGATAACAGTTATATTTGCGTTAATATTCTCTAAATCGAAATTTAAAACATTTTTTTCATCAACAATATTATATGTGAAACTTTGATCACTAAATTCAGGTACCACACTTTGAAATAGAGTGGCTACTTCTTGTGGAAGCACTTCATCTAACGATGCGTTAGCATCAAATTCTTCTACGGCAAGTTCAGGTAAAATCCCGCTTATTTTTATTTCGCTTGTTACAGTATTATTTTCCATATCTAAATCCCTAAGTGAAACGCGTCAAGATACCCCTCAATCTCATACGCTATATTAAATCCAAGCACATGCATTGCTGCAGTGCTTACTAAAGTCATTGTTACTAGATATTCAACAAGACCACCGGTACGAAAAGTTAAAGGCGCTCTAATTACAGTACTTAGAGGCCATAAAAATCTTACGCCGGCTGGTGTAAGTGCGTCACCTAAAATATGTGCACAAAATCCGAACGCAAATGCAATCGCTATACTTTGTTGGCCCGCTATTAAGTAAAGACAACCAGCTAATGGCCAAATAGAGTGAGTAATCCCCCGACTATGAGTATTCTCACTCCAAGGTAATAGCCGTCTGTCTCCCTGTAAATAACTAAGAGGTACAGAAACAAACTTTACCCTACGCCCCAATAATGAATCGGGATGGTCAATATCTGGTAGTAATGCAGCAAAACCTACGATAATAAATAGAAAAGAATTTTCTATAAAATCTAGTTCATATTCTAAAAACAAATTTTTAGTTAATACCCAGCACGCGCAAGCAGAAGCTGCATGATTTCTACCTAACATAATGGTGTCTTATGACTTCCCAACAGATATTGAATCGTCAGGAGTAGCTGTAATTGGTTTTTTTATTTGCTCAAGCTTTTCAATTGCAGAGTTGCGATCCAACGAACGACGTCGTAATTCAGCTTCAATCTCTTTATATGCTTCTTTAGCACTAAGCTTCGTTTCGCTTTTAACTTTGCGAGATAAAATCTCAGCTTGTTGGTCATATGAAAGATGTAAAAGCGTATAAACTGTATACTTACCTTCGTGGTGTTCAAAATGGCTATCAACTGTGCTCACACCTACAATATCAGCAGAATCAACAAATTTAGTTACTACTGACTCTGCATCCGTTTGTACGTTCCCTTTACTATCAGAGCTCATAAATGAACGCTCACGACCTGATACTTCTTGATTTAAAGTCTTAGCAATTGAAAACTCTGCATTCAATTTAGCTTGGTTCATTGAAAACTGTAAGTTTGTAGAAGAAGCAGTACCTACTGCATACACACCAGAACTATCATTCTGTGGCGGTTTGAAAAACCATTCAGGTATGCTTTGAAAAGCTTCTTCCTGAGCTTCGAATTTCTTTGCTTGAACTTCTTGCTGGTGGGCTTGGTAATCATCAACAGCAGCGTTACTTGAACAACCGCCCATAAATATTACAGATACAACAGCAGCAGCTACGGTATTTTTTTTTAAAAGTAAGGTATTGAACATATTTAAACTCTCCATAAATTAAATTACTCCCTCATTCTACTCAGTTCTGAAAACGCGCAACCCCCAATATGTACCTTTCAAAAAAAAGATTGGGACAAAGCTTTAATTTATTTAAGTAAGTATGCATTCTTTTTAAGAACACCTAATAAACAAATATGAAAACTTATGAACAGAAACTTACTAAGGTGATTAATTTAAATCAGATTTAGGATGTTGCGGGATTTGTAAGGTATGGAAAAATGAATTTAATAACTAATCAACTACGGGTGCAATATGATTTTTTCGTTCGGCCAGTTCATAGATGACTTAAAAAAGCATTTCATAATAAATAATACAAGTGATCAAAATCATGTAGAGGAACAACTTACTCACATTAAAAATTACATCGTTACTTCGTGTGCTGGGTCTGCATTAAAGCAATCAAGTTTACACTCAATAGAACGAGCTGTAGCTACTGCCGTAAAACTTAAACTTAGCTTTATACCAAAGGACGGTAGTTGCTCATTAATGAAAATACAGGGGTCAGAGGAATTTACTTTATCATTGGGTTTGCCTGCGATTAAGGGAATTATAGCATCGATAAGTGAGCTTGAGCTCCTAACTCTTAAAACCTGCTATTTAGAAAACTCTTACTCAATAAAAGACAATACCATTGTTATAAATAGAAATAATAATGATAGTTCAACGGCAAGTATTAACGGCGCTATCTGCAGTCTTAAACTTAAAGGTGATATAGCTATAACAATGGTTACTGTGGATGAGTTAAAAAAAACGCAAGAACTTCTGGGTCAAGATAAGAACAAAACTCTGACGCCTGAATTTGCCCAAATATGCGTTTTAACACGCGCATTTAAAACTATCTCAGCTGGATATGGAACCCATTTAGCAGAGCTGAAATTCATCTTAACGACGATGCAATACGCTAAATTCCATCAATATTAAATTTTATAAGGTGTTGGTAATGTCTCTAATTGAAAAAAATCTTTTTAAACTAGAAAAACTTTATACTGCTAAAGCAAAACAAGAAAACTACACATTCTTGAAATTTAATGTGGAATCTAAGTTGATCAATCGAATGGCTGATAAACTTTTAACTCAAAAAAAAATACCTATAAATAAAATTGACCTCAATAGTCTTAATCACGCATTATTTACTGCCTGCTCACTTGGATTAACCCTATACCCTCCTTTAGGGCATACAGCATTAAGTATAGAATACTCAAGTAGCGGTACAGCGTACTTTAAACTTCATGTTACCTACAAAGGGCTACTTCATTTATGCTTTGAAGCCGGTGCAATCTCCACCGTATCGAGTTGGGTCATTCATAAAAATGACAGAGTTCAATTGTCAAATGACATTACAACAAAACCAAATATTGAAATAGAAAACCTGTTTGGCGATCGCGGTCCTGTCGTTGGAGCAATGTGTACAATAATGGTTCCTAATGGCGATTATTTAACTACACATATGAAAATTGATGAATTAAATAACATTGCATCCATGAGTGGGAATAGTGGGTGGGATAGTGTCTTTGTGAACGAGTTTAGGAAGAAACAAGTATTAAAAAGGGCTTTGAACACAGTTGCTTCAACTTATCATGGCCGCTTAAGTAGCGCTGCTCAATATTTAAGTGAAGATGATATGGATCTATATGAAGAGACTGAGGCGATTACTGAAACGAAACCAAAAAAACACTTCAACCATTGCAGGCAAAATGCTGCGGCGCCAGTACCAGGAACACGTGCTGAACAGCATTTCAAATCTCCGACTGAGTTAAACAAAACTCAACTACTTAATTGAGTTTTTTTTATTTTTTCGTTTTTGGAAAAAAATGGCGGTAAACTGAATACTGGATTAGGAAAAGAGCTAAGACCATTAACGCTTCTAAAATATAAAAAAATGAAAAATTAATTGAAAAATCTTCGTGCTCTTTTTTTATTCCACCAGCTCTTCTTGTATCTTTTTTTTCTACAAGTGCAAAGACGCATAAAATTGGGATTCCCATATCTAGAATTGGTGAGTAATATAAAATGCTTCCATCTGCATTTCTTATCGAGCCAGGTGATTTTAAATTTAACAATTTTCTATAATTATTATCACTTTTAAATTTATCTTCAAGCGTGTAACCATAGACATTGTTATTCTCAGTGTCGGCTACCATTAACCCATCAGGATTTACTAGTGTAATCCTGGCATTGCTATCAAAGGTAATATCTTTGATTAAATTAAGTGTGCCGGTAACACTACTAATCGCAATATCTACTCCAACTACACCTATAGGGTTATCTTTTTCGATTATTGGCATTGAAAAGGAAAATATTAAATTGTCTTTGCTTTGCACTGTACCGTAATAAGGCTCTATAAAGCACGTTCCCTGATTCTCAAAAAGACAGGTGTACCAACTGTTTCTTGGATTACCCAACTTACTCATTTTATCCATTTTAATAAGGTATTCAGGAACTAGATCTACGTATGTGCTTCCATCATCGGCTAGTGAGTAATACAGAGAATAGCGCCCTACTTCATTACCAAGTTTTTCTGAGTTATTAATAAAGAGTGCATCATCCCCGAGAGCGTTTTTTTCAAACGTCGTATAAACACCTAAAATCATTAAGCTTGAGTGTAAAATACTTTTAGAAAACTCTGAGATTAATGTGCGTTTTTGGTATTCGTTTAAAGAAACGTTTCTTTGAATACTCATTACTTGGGTTTGTAATGTAATTGCCTTCTCTTTTGCTTCGAGGATTTGCTTATTTAATCTCTGAGTCGCGAATGTCATCCGCTTTTGAGATTGTTCAGTATATGAACTATCAATCATTTCTTCATTACTAATTAAAGAATGTTCATTGACTGAACTCAAACCAGACACAAGTAAAGAATAGCAAATAAATATTACCGAAATAATAAAACTAACTATTAAAGTTACACGTAACCATAGCAATTTACGACCCTGCATGTGTGCCCTTAATTTTAGTATTAACTTCCCTAAGTTAATACTAAATCTTATTTATCACAATAGACCACCTGTAGAATAAAATGTAAGAATGTTAACAGAAAAACGTTTTCACTATTATGTGTGAAAAAATATTAATAGAAGTCTTATTAATTGGTCTTTTTGGGGGTTGCGCGATTGAACGATGGGCTCATTCTAAACCTATTAAAGTGAACACTGCTATTTAAAGGTATTAAAGAGGGCTAACGCTATGCAACAGAGTACTAACTATCAATCAAATAACAATCAAAACACGTTCAATAATAATAATCTTCCTGGTCCCGGCCATCCTGCATACATGCCGAGCCACAGCACCAATATTCAAGCTCAATCAAACAGGTCTCGTAACGACAAGGCACCTTCTCGCAATGATAATTCTAATAACAAACAAAATCGCGCTGTAGTAAAAGCGGACTTTACTGTTATTCGAAAAATATTAGATGAATGTAAGGGAGATTTCGAAAATATAGTCACCTCAAATGGCTTACAAATTAAGTTTTTTGAAGAAGCTATTTACGCGCAGCAGTTAATTGAAGCTAACTACAACAATACCCGCGATAAAAGTTACTCACTTGCTTCTGCTTCACCCGACTCAATTAGAAATGCGCTTATCCTAGTAGCTAATAGCGGGCTGACTCTAAACCCTCAACTTAAGCTCGCTTATCTGGTGCCGAGATGGAACTCTAAAGCCGGAGTTCTTGAATGTCATTTAGAACCATCATACAAAGGCTTGCGCCGTATTGGAATTGATTCAGGCGCAATCGACTCTGTAACGGCCGAGCTTGTTTATGACACAGATGATTTTGAGTGGGCGGACAAGTTCACTAAGCCGATTCATAGATTTGACCCATTTAAATCAGCTAGAGGCAACCTCAGAGGTGGTTACTGTTTGGCGAGACGTACTGACGGAAGTTTTATCTGCAGTCCTGTAACACTTGAAATGCTTACGAAAGTTCAGGGGTTATCTAAAGGTGGTATATGGGGTGTTTGGTTTGAGCAAATGGCACTTAAAACAATAATACGTCAGGGCTTTAAAGATTGGCCAATTGGAGGATCAAACCCTCAAATGGTTGCGCGAGCTGAAGCCCTACAGTCCTACATTAATTTCAATGATAAACACTCTACTGAAATACAGCATGACAGCAGTGATAGTAATAATGAATTAACTTATTAATTAAATTAAGTCTGATTTCTTCCTACTACCTTAAGGAGCTGCGCTAAGAGCAGCTCATATAACTGAGAGATAAATAATGAAAAATAACAATCAAACAGAATTATTAGTACAGCAAATGATTAAGCAATTATTAAATAAAGCAGGTGTTGAAACGGTGTCAGATGCTGAAAAAGTATTAAATAAACTGGTAGCTGTTGCAACACAGTCAGTTGAAACTTTAATTGACCATGATACATCAATATCGATGCTCAATGGTGTTATTAGCGCTTCAGAGGCAAAACAGAAATTCGCTGCAGTGGGATTTGAACGTGGCCAAGAACATATTTTCAGAACACCAAGTTATATTCAATAATTGAGGAAGCCCATGGTAAATAAATTCAAATATCAGGCTGTTTTACGTAATGGAAATGGTGAATCTACAATAGTTAATACTATTGAAGGCCGGCTTGGTCATGTAATAGAGTTAGTTAAATGCGCGGAAGGAGTAGAAGAAAGGATATTTGGATGCTTTGGTACCCAAACATTTGAACCAGAAATTTTGATGACTAAATTTACACATCAAGTATTAGAGCTGGTAAAGCAAGGTTTGAAAATAACTCACTCAAATACACCTATAAAATTAGTGTCTGCTGATTTACCTAATTCCAAATTAAACCATTGTGACACTAAGGTTGTTAACTACGATGAATCTAAGTCGTATCTAAGTAATCAATCTTACATTTTTAAAAGTGTCAGTGTAGGCATAACAGCACTGCTTCTTATAAATGAGAGACAAGTAGGAGATTTGGGAGTTTATGGCTTAGATAGCTCACCTCTTCCAGTACCAGTCGAAATTGTATCGATTCTTTATAGATTGAGTCACATTATAAAAGAACAGGCTATATTGGAGGTAGTTTTCATAAATGACTGTGAGGTACAAATAGCAGATATAAAGTTTGGAATAAACTCTAGTTTAAGTAATACCTTTACCGATCATTATAAGAAGCTCGAACAGATAGAAAAGAAGCTACCTACTGGCATTAAGCTAATAAACTATGCCTGCACCCATAAAGAAAAGGTAATGATGGTTGAATCTGCCAAGGCTTCCGGTCATTTGATAAACATATCACCAATAATGTTCAATGAAGATAATCAAGAGAGGTTATTAATGAATTTAAGTAAAAAGGCGACTCTTATGGTTGCAGCAATAGACGAACTAACGGCTAAAGCAACTTTATGTATGAAAGTAGAAGGCGTTCCAATTGAAATTGCGACAGTTAAATTACGATCAACCATGAATTTATCAACATTAGACTTGGTAGATATTACGTACACCTCTCTTTGCTCAAGTGGACAACTTATGAATGTTGATATTACGTCACTAAGTGATGCACTAGATATACCTAGTAATGACGAGCTTACATCATTGCTTGGTTATTCTAAATCATATAAAGAAAGCTACACAAATCATTCTAAAGTCGTTCAATTGAAACGATAGATTTACTTGAGGCGCTGCGATAGACTACGCATTCAACATAGAGCGTATTAAAATGATAAATTTAATTTATAACAATCTTTACTTAGCAATAGGAATATTGATACTTAGCTTTTATTTTTCTAATAAATTGTACTACCGGTATAAAAAACATAACGGTATAAGTAAGACAGGTAAAAAAACTAAATATTTACTAAGGGCATTACCTGAAGAAGACTCTGAGTGTAAGTTGTATCTCAGTGTGCTTAAAGAACTAGGAGACTATTATCATATTCAATTTGGTACAAGCTTAGCCAATGTGGTTAGTGTTGCAGGTTCGTCTGAAGCTCTTCAAGGTCAGGTAGATATTTTAATATGCAAAAAAAACACGTTAACCCCTGTATTGGCCATATTTCTTACTTCAGGTGGATTGATTTGGTTTCATGAGCAAAGTGAAGGGATTTCAGTTTTAAAGAGTATTTCTGATGCTGGCATCCATACAATAAATATACCGAAGCAGGATTACTACAATAGCGACCGTTTGGTTAGTGAGGTTTTAGACGCGTTAGATAAAGATGATTATGGCGCGGATGAAGTCGTTTTTAAAGAAAAAGCCAAGTAGCACTTACTTGGCTTTCTTTTTTAAAGATTGCTCAACTAATTTTGATATTATTCCAAAAGCTATACACAACGCTAAAGGCATTATGAGGCCTACTTCTATAGCACTTTCTCTACTTAGATAGTTAATTAACAATCCAATTAATCCACCAAAAATGAGCATAAAACTCAAATGACTTAAGAACTTTACTTGCTGCTTAAAGTAGCAAATAAAGATAATCAACGAACTTAGTGCCGCAACCAATAAACTTATATTCATTACTCACCTATTTATTTTGTTTATACCAATTTTTCTTTAAAATGGCAGTGGGCTTGCGCATTTATAATATAGCGTATTATAAGCTTTTAAAACAGATTGAGGGCTAAATTATGAAACGTATATACAAGCAAACAAATACAGCTGAACAACTAGGTCACATGGCTTGGAGTGCATTAATTGCCACTAGCATAGCTAAAAGTGACCCTAGTAAGAAACTTAACAACCGCATAGCAGTTAATAAGTTTATCGCACACTGGGCATTAAAAGCTCAAAGAGAGACGCGGTTTGGGTTAGTTATGAATAGTGAGTTGGCTATTTGGATCAGTAATGGCAGTAAAAACGCTATGGTAGCTAAATTAGAGCAAAACCTAATGCATATTTACGATTCATACTTTAAGTTGCTCAAATCTCACAAAGAGTTCCCTGCAAGTTTCAAACGAAGAATTGATAACGCAAGTAAACTACTTTCTGAAAAAGGTAATTGGGATATTCAAATAGGCTTAGAGCGCGATTGGGTTAAGGACGGAGAGTATAATTGTACAGCTGAAAACACAGCTATTATATTAAAAGAACACATGGATATTTTTGATAACGTTGGTCGCTTCGAACACCCAATATCGCTAGTCATTAACAGCAACAATAAAACTGAAGCTATTGAGGCTTTTTACAGTACGGGTATTTTACTTTTTCTTGAAGCTAGCAATGTCATTGACGGTAAACAGCAATATAAATTCTCAATCTGGCCTAAAAATTCAGCTCCAGACAATCTTCAACCTGCCAAAATAGAAAAATTAATATCTTAATAATATAGTTTACGCCAGTTGAATCATCGGTATACTGTTGATTATTAGTCAATAATTAAGATAAGTTGCGTATTCGTTTCAGTTGACCCTGCGAGTATCAATTTTAAATAAGCATAAGGGATAGTATGTCATATAAAACGTTACTAGTTGAAGATGATCCAGTTTTAAGAAAGAAAATGGCTCATTATTTCAAAGAGGCGGGTTATCACGTATTTGAAGCGGACAATGGCACTAGCATGAGAGCTATTATTGAGAAGAACAGGATTGATTTAATATGCCTGGATGTAAATCTTCCCGGTGAAGATGGAATTCAATTAACGCGATTCCTTCGTTCAATTTCTGATATAGCAATTATTATGGTTTCGGGTCGTTCTGAAACAATAGACAGATTAATAGGCTTAGAGATGGGCGCAGATGATTACGTAACTAAGCCTGTTGAAATGCGTGAACTTTTAGTACGTGCTAGAAACCTTCTATGGAGAATACAATTAACACGCGATGCTAAAGAACAAGCTGATGCGGCTTGGGCACAGCTTGAAAAAGATGATTCTACTTTTAAATTCCTTAATTTTTGTTTTGATGTTCAAAAACGTACACTCAAAAAGAATGATGAGACAATTAAGGTTACTCGTGCCGAATATGAATTGCTGGTGGCATTTATCACACATCCAAACCGAGTACTCAGCCGCGAAAGGCTTCTAAACCTGATAACACACAGAGTTGATACTCCAAGTGATCGAACCGTAGACGTTTTAATTAGAAGATTACGGTCAAAAATGGAAGATGACATCAAAAACCCTTCAATTTTTATAACTTCTCATGGTGAAGGATATTTGTTTACACCTGAAGTTAACTAAACTAAAGGCCTTAGTACTTGCTTAATAAAAAGTTTAATATTGGTCCTAGACTGATGATCCCTGCTATTTCTATCTTCATTATATATGGTATTTCTTTGTCTGTTTGGTGGTATTCATTTACAATTATCAATGAACAAGAAGTGATGATAATTGACGATACATTGCCAGACCTATTAACCGCAAGAAAAGTTAATGAGCTAGATAACCAAATTCTTTTTATTGCACAGAATATGGCATCCGTTAAACAATTGGGTAAATTAAAACAGTATGAGTCTGAAATTAAGACTCATACTGCCAGCTTACTGCAGCACATTAGCAAATTAGAACCTGGTTATAGCAGCTTAAAATTACGCGATACGTATAATACTATAGTCATTTCACTAGACAGCTACATTGAAAGCTCACTCAAGATGGTTACAGTTCAATCTGAAGTCAAAGAACACACTAAGAAATTCACTCCCCTGTTGAATGAGCTTACAGATATTACGAACTCTCAAG
The DNA here is from genome assembly GCF_000498015.1 of Pseudoalteromonas sp. TAE79. Lineage (NCBI taxonomy): Bacteria > Pseudomonadati > Pseudomonadota > Gammaproteobacteria > Alteromonadales > Pseudoalteromonadaceae > Pseudoalteromonas > Pseudoalteromonas sp. TAE79. Next base: position 33,225 of record NZ_AUTL01000119.1, on the reverse strand, counting down.
AAAATAATTTAATTAGTAAAATAAACACCTCTGCTGATACTTTACGCGCGATGATAGATAGTGACTCATCTAAAGACGAATTAAAGGAGAATCTTGATTTATTCTTTAAGATAGACATTGTGAAATCTCATTTAGCATTATCTATTACAAACTATACTGAAGCTATTAATGATGAATTAGCCAAAGCCGTCATTACTAATAATATAGATAATCTAAATAATATAAACGATAGAATAACTACTTTACTTGCTAGAATTGACACTGCTAACAACCTAATAAATACTGATCATAAATTCCATCAGTTGACTAATTTAATAGCCGCTATTGAACAAAGCCATGAACATTTAGTGTTTCTACTTAAATCACGGATCAATACACAAAATGATTTGAAGACCTTACGAAACGAACAACTAGACAACTTCTTTATACTTAATCAAAAAGTTGATTCGATAGTTGAAGATACTTATTTGCGTTCAAAAAACTCTTTTTCTGAAGTGTCTAAATTAACTGACCATACCTATAATTTGCAAATCTATCTGACTCTATTTTTTCTTGCCATTTTTGGATATGCGATCTACTACATCTTTAAAAATATCATCCTACGATTAAACGAGATAACCAAAGTGGTTAAACGATTAACTGAGGGCGATTTATTAGTGGAAATACCCAGTACGGGTGCTGACGAAGTAACTGAATTGAGTGTGGCATTGAACTCTTTTAAAGAAAATTCAAAGCAAATTAAAGAGCACAAAGACGAACTCAAACTACTGGTAGACGCAAGAACCAAAGAGCTTACTAAAGCCTATGAGAAACTAGAACAAGAGGTTGCTCTACACAATGAAGCACGGCAGTTAGCAGAGGATGCTAACAAGGCTAAATCTTCATTCTTAGCACATATGAGCCATGAAATACGAACACCTATGAATGGTATTGTAGGCACCGTTCATTTACTAGAGGATACATTACTTAATAGTAGCCAAAGTAGATACACTCAAACGATTGCTAAGTCGGGCTCAATATTAATGGGGATTTTAAATAACGTTTTAGATTATTCCAAAATCGAGGCCGGTTATACTGAGATAAGTGACCGTAGTTTCTGCTTACAGGACTTAATTGATGATGTGCTAGATATACTCCAAGCTCGAGCAAAAGAAAAAAATGTAGATTTAAAATCAGAAGTCAGTAGCAGATGCCCTGACTGGATATATGCTGACCACGGCAAAATAACTCAAATCTTAGTTAATTTAGTTGGCAATGCAATTAAGTTCTCGCTAGAAGGCTTTGTAACTGTAAAAGTCGATACTAAAAATAGCATTGGTAGCAACGAATTATTAATTTCATTCTCTGTTATCGATGACGGGATCGGAATTGCTGAAAGTGAATTAAAAAATATATTTAAGCCATTCGAACAAGCAAATAATAATAACAGTGGTACTGGGTTAGGTTTGGCCATATGTCATAGATTCATTAAAATACTTGGCGGTGCATTAACTGTTAAAAGCTCTGAGTCAGATGGCACTTGCTTTAGTTTTGACCTGCCAATTCTGACAGGAGTTCCTGGCACTAAGAATAGACATAAATTTAATGATTTTGTAGAGCCACCACCGCTAAACGTATTGTTAGTAGAAGATAATGAGACGAATGTTTTAGTTGCCGTTGGTTTTCTAAAGAAACTTGGCCATGACGTCACTGTTGCTTACTCTGGTGAAGAAGCTACTGACGCAATTGAAGCTAAAGATAAGCAACACTTCGACATTATTTTAATGGATATTAACCTACCAGATACCGATGGGGTATCACTCACGCATAAACTTAGAAAAATTACTGGCCGGGAAATCCCTACTATAGCTTTTTCGGCTCATGTTTTCAGGCAAGATGTAGAGTCCTATATAAAATCGGGTCTTAATGGCTTCCTAGGAAAGCCTGTTAAATTAGATATTATGGCAAAGACTCTGTCGCAGGTTTACTATCAAGGCCATGCTTCGACAACATTAGCTCTTGATAAGCACGAAATAAAGGAAGAAAAACTTCCAATGGATGCATTTGATCTTTTCGACCCAAGCATTATTGAGGATGATATGGAAATTTTGGGAAAGGAAACTGTTATTGATGTAATAGATACGTACCTAAATCACACTCTGACGTTAATAAACAAACTTTCCAAGGCTGAGTCAATCAATGAGATAAAAGACCTTACCCATAGCCTTAAGAGCTCTTCTGGGACAGTTGGGTTAATTTCATTGAGGGAACATTGCGAGACTTTAGAAAAATTGTGCCTAACAAAACCAGGCATAGATGAAGCCAAGTCACAAATTCTATTAATTCTTCCATTATATGATCGCTCTGCAGATGCGTTAAAAAAAGCTGTATTTTAAGCAAAAAAAAACCAAGGGCGAACGCATAAGCGAACTGGCATCTTTCGATACCCCCTTGGTTTTTTTCAGCTACTTCTTAACGCGAAGTGAGATTAATTGAAGTATTGCGCCTAGAGCTATTAACCCTACACCGATAAGTGCTGGAGTTGTTTCACCCTTAGACATTGCGATACTTAATAAACCTGCACCTGTTGTATTTGCAGCGATATTACTTAAAAAAGCACCTACATCATCTTTCTGTTTCTGATGAGCTTTTTGTTTTTTTATAACTTTAACCTTTTCACTTGTAGTGACAAAAAGGCGATTTTTTCGTTTTTGTTTTTTAGACGCCATATGATTACCTTATCTTAGTAACCCAAATATCAAGCGCAAAAACACCTTTCGGGCTTTTAGGCCCGAATGGGTTGAGTTTATTTATTAACTTGAACTATACGATAGAACCGTTCTGAGCCCTGGTAGAACCTGTACTGTATCAGCAACAATCTGAAAAAACAGAGTTGTTAAAACACCGATACAAAGAACTGTCCACATAGGCTCAGCATCAACAGAAAAACCTGCTTTTAAAATACTCAAAACCACTAGTGGAATGAATAAACTCAGTGATGCTTTAGACATTATGCTTTTAACCATTGCTGGCATATAAAACGTAATTACCAATAGAACTGACATTAAAATTAATATTACTGAAGAACTAGCAACCGTACCTGAAACATCAGATCCATGAACTCCCGTTGAGAAAACAACAATGGAAGAACATATAACCGCATTCTTAGTAGTAAAAATTTTAGATGATTTGATTTCCATAATATTTATCCTAAACCCTACCGAAAAAATCCCCCTACTGGAGTTGATTCCCAGAAGGGTGTTGTTGTAAATGAGTTTGACCTTGATTGCTCAAGTGTCTTATCACTATCGATTTAATTACGAATTAATATAGCTATTAATACGCTCATTATATTTTTGCAGTCCACATTGAATGTGTTCAACAAATGTTAGTTTTACTTATATTGAACTGCGACCTAATTGGGCCTGTCAGTTCTCATCTTCTATCTTCTTTAAACCTTCATACTATTTTTTACAAACGCAGTAAGAGCACCAGATTTAATGTAGATATTTAAATCTAATTGCCAGACCTTAACGTTTCTACTCACTGAATGAAGATTTGGTGATATTGATAAAAACTCTTTTTCTAAAATTAAAGCTGTTTCTTTTAACAATGACGTACTTATTGGATAAGTTGAGCCACCAGCTGCTGTTACGTCAGCATCTGATGCTCTACCTCCCCAAGGGCAGGGTACAGGGTTAAAACAAACGTTATATTCAACTTTAAAGTTATTTTTTGAGCCTAAAATCACACCAAAAGTACCTGTTGGCACATTAGATTGAGACGAATTACCTACTAAAACAAAATCTCCTGGCATTGGGTTGTTAAAATTTCTATTCAACACCAATAAATTCGCCTTATTAGATAAACTTTTCTTTACTACTTGCATGATATTCCTCCACGAAATAATGAAGGCATACAAATACCCTAGAGGGCATTTAGTATGCCCTTTAGGGTTGGTTTTTAAATGGTTACACTTTTGCTAATAAACTGTCTCAAATAGTCATTTGAGAAAAAGCAGTCACTATATTTAGGGTGATGCTTAACTGTTTCGAACATTGGCGGGTATACACCTTCATTTGAGATTTCATCAATTTCAGTAATAAAATTGATGAGCTCATCTGCCGGCACTTCTAATAGCGCGAAATACTTACCTTCAGGTACAGTATCCAACACCACTTCAAGGGTAGGATCATAATAAACATTACCTATCTTGAGCCAAGCATGTTGTATCGGGATCAAGTGGTGAACTATACCTAATACATACGAAGCATCTAATCGCATAGCCAACTGTAAACAATTATCATAACAACGATTTTGTTTAACTGTTTTGCTGGCGATACTAGCTAGTGTTTCATTCATACTATCTACAGTGACTTCACTTAATTTATTTGGGTTAAGTCCATGTGATAATTTGATAAATTGCTTTAATGACATTGCTATTCCTCCACAGAATAAAAAGAAGGAACAGCCCCTAAGTGGGAAAGTTCCCACAAGGGTTTAGTTATATAAATTATTTATATTAGAGCTAAAGAATACCGAAAAGATTAAGTATCGCCATTACTGGACGTGAAGCGATATAACCGATAGGTGCACAAGCTACTACTAATAAAATTTCCATGATTGCCTCCAAAGCAAATATTTTGGGGCAATTCTCCCGACTGGAGTTTTGCCCCAGTTGGGTTGGTTTTTGGTTAACTATTTAAAACTAATTAAGGTTCATACCTTTATAAAGTTTCATTTCCTGTTTAATTTCATGAGAATGCACTGCCCCGCTTTGTTCTAGACGAAATCGGGACATAAACATCACTTCTTTGGCCATTAAACGTAAAGACTTACCTAAAATTTCCATTGGATTTTTACCAATCTCTAGTAAATACCCTTCCATGGAAATTGAACTAATACACTCACCTTCCCAATGCAATTCAAATATGCCAGTAAAGCACTCTGAATAATCATTGATAATGTGTTGCAAAGCCTTTTGTAAGCGTTTCTCGCTAGGCCAATCACTTAAACAGAAATGACGATATTGCTTTGAGATAACTAAGCTACATCGGCCAATACTATTTTTTTTAATTACCTGAGTTTGTCCGTGACATTCAGAATATGAAAGTACCTTTTTTATAAGCTGATTAGCATTTTTCTTAAACAGACTCATCATGAAATCAAATCGACCAATAAAGCGCCTTTCGAACATTTCAAATCTTTCAATTAAAAAGCCATTCTTCAACTCATTTATTAAGTTAGAAAATTGAAATTTACATTTCGTATTTTCTTTTTCTGGTAGTTCTGGGCCTATCACTACTTCAAAGTTATGAGCTTCAGATAAAACCTGTTCCTTAAGCAAGTAAGCATAAGTAGCACGTATGTGCTCAAGCTTAGAGTCCTCACTTAAAATGATAGGTTTATCTGAAACAAAGCTTATGCTTACTTTATTGCTCTCTGAAATATCAACCTTTAAATATTCAACTAATGTTGAGAATTCAGGAAAATCGAGTTTCATAGAGCCAGTAATGTAAGCAGTAACGATTTCATGTAATGTATTTTGCATAATAATTCCTCCACAGAATAAAAAGAGGAACTATCTCCCAAAAGGAAATGTTCCCCTTTGGGTTAGTTTTTTAAAAGTTACAAAACGCCATTATTAAAATCGGAAAGCATCTTAATAGAGCGTTGCATAATATTTTCCATTATCTTATTTTTTCCAGTAAACCAATTTAACCATTGTTCCCAATTGCTAGGTTCTGGATTAAAAACCGGCGTTTCAAAAATAGATGATGTAACAGTTGTATCTTTAAGCAGATTCATAACTCTATCAACTAATACACTTGGTTCAGTGATAGTCGAAAAATCGAAAGGTGGTTTTTCTATCAATCGAGTTACTGCGTCTTTTTTCAGTTCTGTAAGTCCGGCTGAATTAAAACCATCCAAGAAGAAATAACGCGCAGTAGAGTCATTTTGGATATAGTAAGTAAAGTACTGCGAATTTGCGCCAACCTCTAAAGGAAAAAGCAAACTACCCGACTCTCTTAACATCCACACATACTTAATGTTTCCGTACTTCTGCAAAATTCTCAAATCACACAAAACATCGTCTTTATAATGAATAGGTAGATTTAATTTTTCAGAAAGTGCTTTTAATACAGTTTTTGTTTGCTCAAGTGATTTCATGGTTATTCCCCACAGTTGGTTTTGAGGGGATAACACTCCCAAAGGGATAGTTATACCCCTAAGGTTTGTTTAAGTTTGTTTTAGTAATTTACATTAACGTAGATGCTATGCTTCCAATCCAGTTTGTAACAACTTATCAAGGAGAACAGCAAAATTAGGCTCTAATGTTGTTTTAACCTGAGACTTGATTTTTCTACGGATCTTTATTCTTAGTTCAGCTAAAAGTGGCTCACGAATTTCCCAATCAACGATGTTCTTATCTTTAAAAGCTTGAACTTCAGTGTGAATGATGTCAGCAATTAAATTCAAATCATCAGTAGATCTATTTTCATCAGAAAAACGCTGTGCATCATCTACTAACGTGAACTTGGTAGCTTCGTGGTTAGAATCGAATTCAACAGTAAACTTGTCACTGTTGTTTAATATCGCACTCCATAATTCAGTCCCCATATCATCAAAGCATAACTCAGGCATTTGATTGGAAGTTACCTTCACAAAGCGAATTACCTTAAAACGGCTGCTATTCAAATAACCAAAAGCAGGCAAGATTATATTTAATGATGGCGATGAATCGTTATCTGAAGATATAACTTTATAGCGGTGCACTTGGCGTTCAATATCGTAAATGCAAACTGCGAAACGATACCCAACTTCAGGCCAGAAACAACTATTTGAATTGTTGAATTTTGGTATGAAGCCATTGAACCATAAACTAAAAAGCTCTTTGATTTTACCAATTAACACTTTTGAAGGTGTTACATTAGCTAATTCAATAAATGGTGATTTGTTCTTAAAGGAAAACACTTCATCATTAAAAGTTAATTCAATTTGTGTGCCCACTAAAATGCTATTCACATCAGAAATGAAGTGAGATTTGTTTAGGTTGATAGCTTGATTATTCATGTTTACTCCACAGTAGTATTGTGAGGTATTACATGCCCTTTCGGGTATGAAATACCCCGAAGGTTTATATGTTATTAATAAAATCTATTACGAACTGGCTCAACTCCATCAGCATTAATTAGGACGTCATCGACAATCTTGTTAATGTTTTCAGGAAATGGTCTTTTATCTGAATCTAACTGTTTAACTAATACTTCTTTTCTTAACTTAGCTTTACGAGCTTTTAAATCTGCTAATAATTGATTTAATTGCTGTTCTTGCTTAGTTAAATATTTCCATTCCTCATTATCACTTTCAATTAGTAACTCTTCTGAAAAAGTAACTGCATTGACTCTGTAATACTGATTAACCCTTGCTTCCTCAGTCTCATTTGCGAGATTGATTAAGTTTTGTAAGTGTTCTTCAGTAATTTTAGTGGCGACTTTAGAAAAGTTAACATCATTAAATGCATCTTTAACGCTATCCCGTACTTTCTGCTTTCCAGCATCACTACGATTTTTATTAAGATGTAAAAAGTAATTGAAACTAACTTTAAATTCATAAGTATCTTCATGCGCGTGTATATCTAAACGATAAGAAACAAATGAATTTTCTACAGTACGACGGTAAGGCATAGCGGAATGTATCAAGTTATTTGGCACTAAATCTTTTGGGATAAAGATAGCTACAGCTTTGGACATAGAATAGTTTTGATCTTCAAAATCGAAAGTATCGTAGATTTCAATGATTGCTTTATCTAGTCCAGTAAGAGAATAGTTAAAAGTATCAAATTTGCCTTTAGTAGTTGTAATAATCATTTTATGTGTCCTCCACAGACTTTAATAGAGGCAAGACTCCTAACGGGAGTAATGCCCGGTAGGGTTTTTAATAGTTAACGTACTGCAATGTATTCATCAGATTTAATTAATCCACGAAACCTTGCCCATTTTTGTAGTTCAATTTCAGCATCCGATTTATTAGTAACTCTTTTATTAAATCGACCTCTGAACTGAATTACTTCACCTGTATCAAAATAAACGCAATTTTCAATACTATCGAAAAGGCCGCGTATATTTTTTGGTGAATTGGTATTTAATTTTTTCCATTGAGGTTTACCTGAATTAGTAGTGCTCAACCTAGAAGAAGGTTTTGAAACTTTCTTTGGTTTAGAAAAAATTGAAATAAGTGCGTTTGTGAAATGTTTTATAAACATTGTGTTCCTCCGAAAAAAACAGGTAACACAACCCAACGGGAAATGTGGAACCCGATGGTTGAATATAAATTTTGGTTTAATGGTTAATCCAGAAATTCATAACGAATTAATGGGCCTGAAGGAATATCCTAAAGGTAAGTAAACTTACAGATTTGCGTGTAAAAATATTAAACATCAAATCAATAAGAGCTAAATATTTCGGGGTGAAATATAAAGCTGCTAGTTTATGTAGTGAATCTATTTAATCGGTTAACGAGAAAACAGAGGGTTCTAGGTGGGTGTTGAACAAGTCACCAGAACGGGGTTTAAAGTAGCGTTCTTCTACTGGGGTATCAACTAAAACAAAATAGAAAAGTATCTTATTAAGTGGTAGTTGAAAACTTACTTTAAAATCACATTTAGAATCCAAAGAATGGAAATAAATGAAAGCTAAAAGGCTTAGAATGAAGGTAAAGTAAGTGGGTGGAAATTCAGGTCAGAGACTCGCTTAAACGAGGCTCTAAATGATTATTTCAGAAAGGTATTAGCTCATCGTCAAAGTCATAAACAGGTAAATTGCTTAAAACCAATGATGCAGCCTCATCTTTTAACTTCTCAATATGCTCTAATTGAGTATGTCGAGCTGTCTGAGCTTCAAGAATCGATGAGTAACCATCAGCATCCCAATATATCTCAGATTCAGGAAAGTCATCAAGATAACCAAAATGATAACCTTTATCGCTTAAACCAATAAAGTTTTTCACTTCTCTTCTGTCATCTTCACAATACCAATCTGACTCAGAAATTATGCTAATAATATCGGTATTTGCATGCTCTTTGTTATAAAGGTTTAAGGCACTACTATAAGCAGCGATATATTTACCTTTTAAATCAATTGATAACTCACCTAGAGCTTGATCTATCATCTTGACATATAAATCAGGAACAATATTACCGGATGTTATTGCAAACCAAGTTAAATCATCTGTATCGTTAATAAAACTTTTAAAATCAATGGTTTTATTTGTAGCAATCGCAGTGTCTATTTCTACTAAGGTTTGTGCAAAACTTCTTATAATCATTTTTATATTCATAATGCTTATCCTGTATAAAAAGGCAAAGCACTATCCCATAAGGGCAATGAATTGCCCTTATGGGTTTATATAGTCGGTAACTTAAAATTACCGCTAGTTTTAAATCAATTTTTTCTATATAGCTAACCGCTATATAGAAAAATGATATATCAGAATCAAGTCTGAACGTTTTTATTTGAATATTACAAATATGAAAACTTACTTTCACAATGTAATTTAATTAAAATTATCATACTAAAAAAATCAAGAAAGGTCGATCATTAATAACGCTAAACAATGAACATGTAGTATTTTGATTAAAAACACATTATTCAGTTTAAAGTTCCTCAGAAAACACTTCTAATTTTTCAAAATCCCAATATGCTTTTCCTGAAACGCCTGCTCCAGTTATAAAAACTACAGTCATCTTTTCAGGATATATTTGGGATTGATAAAGCTTAACAGTCATACCTATATATTCATCTAAACATGATACTTGCTCCAATAAATCCCATTTATTTGGATCAACCGTTGTAAGTGTTTTAGTGAATACGATACGAGCAAAGAAATCGCCGGCTAAAAGTCCAGTTCTTAACTTCAGCATACTAGCAATACTTGATAACTCACAATGTAAGTCCCAGTTAAAATCATCAAATTGCTTTGCAATCAATTCATTTTGTTTGAGGCTTTGGTTGTTGGTCCATAGGGCAAGAAATGCATCCGTAAATGATTGCTTTAACCATCCTTTGCGAAATAATCGTGTTGCCGTAGCTGTTAAACTACTTTTAATTATGGGTGTAATGTTAATCATTGAATAACACATCCCTTTCAACTGAAGTTAAATAAGCGCTAATTTTGTTTAATGAAACAAGCCTTTTATTAACCTGGTAAATATCAATCATCTGTATATCAAATTTATTGCCAAAGTTTTCCATAATGATGCTTTCAGTTTCATTATAGTTCTGTGCAATAACGTACTTATGAAAAGTATCAGTTAACCCTGAACCTGAACCTATGATCATCATGCTTTCGTTCAAGCATATTGTCACAAGGTAAATGTTATATTCGGGCGCTAATGTTTTTAACATGAGTTCTCCGAATGGGTTATTTAATCTTTTCGATGTATTTAATTGCTCTTGAAAGGCTAAATTTACCTGACCAATTCAATAATCGCTCTGATCTAACTGAACTTCTTATTGTATGGCGTTTACTTTTATTCGTTAGCTCGCTGTGTTCTCTGCAATGCAAATCTTCAACGGCAAGTAAAAAGCGAATATCATTTAGTGCAACTTTCAAGTCTGATTTAAGTTTTGATGATTTAATTAATTTGCGGCCAAGATAAAAACTAACAACACTAGGAATGGTTGCAGTTAAAATGTTTCCACCAGCTTTAATTAATTCAATAAGTACTTTTGGGTCGTTTTCCATGTTGTTCCTCCACAGGCGGTTTAAAGGGAACAATAATGGCCCTAAGGTCATTAAGTCCCTTAGGGGTTGGTATTATTTAAAGTTAAAGAATTTTCCAAGTAAATTTAGTTTCAATTTCTCCGTCGAGACCAGATTGGATTTGAGGGTATAATTCTAAATCACCTTCAAGCTCTGATCCTTCGTTGAAATTTAGTGAGATAATTTCGGCTATATAATCGAATCCTAAACTAGGCTCAATCATTCCTGCTTCTCTTAAATCACGTACTGCTTCATCTTCATTTACTTTGATACCTGGGTGCAGTTTACGTCCATAAGTTACAATATCGTCACTGCTATAAAGCTTCAAATAACCCTTAACTCCATTAATATCTTTAACTTCAACTAAAAAATGACCATTAAGACATTTGTAAGCTTCAGTACTGATTGGAACCGGGTTGTTTGCTGCAGAAGTATCAAATATTTTTTCCTCATGAGACCAGGTGTTTTCCCAAATATTAAAATTTAAAATGCTCATTTGAGTATTTTTAGTGTTAATGCTTTTTGGGTTTAGGTTAGCGTAAAATTTCATAGTTGTTGCTCCACAAAAATCGGACACAACACCCTAATGGGCAAGTTGTGCCCGAAAGGGTTAGAAAAATAAGCAGTGGTTTAAGTTGCTTTATTTCAGTTATTTACTTAAGTAATCAGACGTTTTATCGTTGATATAAATAAGTACATTAAATTATCAAAGGTTATCCTATTAATGTTCTTTCTTTAGTTAAGTGAATTGCTTAGCCAAAGTCGTTTTACATATAAGAAACTTCCAAATACAGCTAGTGTAAAAATGAAAGTTTCAGTAAGGCCGTAAAGATTATTAATTAGGTATAAACAGCAAATAAAAATCGGGATATAAATACTCAAGATTACATTCGCTACAATTGATGGTTTTAACATGTGTTTCCTCCGAAAAAGCCAGACAAATCACATGCGCCAGAAGCGGATGGACTTGCTGGCAAGGTTGGTTTTTAATTTATCAATATGATGGTTTCATAAAGACAATTCTGGCTGTGGGTAAATACAGGCAGATTAAGAGGCGTAACAAGAAGTTAGAGGCCTTAGGCAAAGCTATTTTTGAGTAGTGCTTTTTTCTACTGGTCTTAACTTTAAAATATTAATATAGAATTAAAATATTAAAGTTAATAAGCCATAAATCTAAACATCATAAAATTCCAAAAAAGGTTTGGTTTTTAAGATAGCTGAGCTATAAATGAGAAGATTGATGGTGTTGGTAATTTATGGATGGTTTATTCAGTATGTCACCTTAATGATATATTGAATAAATCATAGTGGTGCCTAACTCCTTGCTAATGCAAGGAGTAAGGGCGAGGTAATAATTTCTATTACATTAATAATATGTATATTGGTCAACTTAAGTTAAGTGAAGAGAAAAGCCATAAAGACTTCGCATCTCCACTTTAACTTCAGCAATTGATTAAAACACATCTACTGCAACTGATTTATCAAGTTCTACAGGAAAACCTTCAGCTCCGTGATTTACATAAACATCTAACCAATCCACTGATTTACTATTTTCAGGTATGTCCATTTCGGGAACGTATACGATTGGTACAAAGCCTTCTTTAGCAAACCTTTCCGCTAGTTCGTTTACTGTATTCTGACCATCCATAGAGCGGTCCTTATCACCCCATAAGAGGATATAAGTTCTACTTTTAGGAATGCCACTAACACTTATACCACGAGCCATTTTTAGAAGTGAACTAGAATAATGAGGCCTCATCGGTACACCGGTTGCTTCACGAATAGCTAATGCTGTTTCGATCCCCTCACAATATCCAATTAAAGCTCTCTTTTCTCCTTCAACTTCGAAAACTACTGGTTGATCCATATCAATGTAACCGCCTCTTATATCAAAAGGTGGAGACATTATTAGCTTGGTGTTATTTTCAGGTGCTTTTTGACCATTCAAAAGAAAAGTACGATGCAAAGTAGTGTTATGCCCGTCCTTATCCTTAAATGTTCCAAGAAGTGCTGAATACCATGGGCTTCTATTATCACCTTCCTCTCTAAATGAGCTTGGGTAACGCAATCGGCTATGGTATCGAAGTGAGTTTGGTAATTTATTAAAATCACCTTTTAAACCACGATTTCGCAAATAAGAATGTATTTCAGGTGCGTTTGCAGCAGGAATGGTAGTTCTAGCAACCGCACGAACTCTGTTCATACGATTTACCTTATCTTCCTCACTACAATATTCCTCACTAACCTTCTTCATTTGAATATTTTTAATCTGAATATCTTTATTAGATACTGAGGAAATATCGCCTCCTAGTATTCCAATAATGCTATCCATTGCTTGTGACTTACTACAATTTTCTAACCAAGCAACAACCTCGATACCATCTGGCATTGCTCCATTATCATTATGATAAGCGCCTCCAGTTTGTACCCAATCTCTAAAAAGACGAAACTTGGTAGAACTGGATTTATTGCCATAACTCACTGGACAAGGTACTTGTCTTGGTGCTTTTGAAATTGCCGTGTTTAATTGAGAATAAGCAGAAAAAACTATATCCCACTTTCCGTCAGCTAAAGCACGTACTTTTGTTACTTTTGAAGTATTTTGTGAATACATGATCTGACTCCGAATTATCAAATAGGAAACCCCACAGGGACTCCAAAAACCCCGCCATCGGAATTTTTGGTAGTCCCTATGGCGAAGTAACAGAAACAGTAGCTAAGCTACTGTTTCTGTTTTTTGATTGATCGGAGTTAGATTAGATGTACCTAAACCTAACGTTCCTTTCAAAGTAAACGTACTTTCCGTTGTTTCAATTGTCATAGAGCGCTCCATACCATCTTCTAAAACACTCAATCGATTGCGAAATTCGCCACCGAAAATCATGTAAGCTGAAAGAGTTTTTTTCTGACCGTTAACAACAGTAGTTGCTGCTTTAAGATAAACGCCATTTTTCATAGTCTCAGTAATAGTCACTAACATTTTGTTTCCTCCACAAATTGGTTTTAGTAGAGAAGGACTACACTGACCCATGAGGGTAGATAGTCGCCCCTCTGGGTTTGGTTTTTTAAATTTAAATTTTAGTATTTAACCCCTATAAAAATCTTTTAAGAAACCAAATAATGCTTTCGCTAATTCGGCACTTTCATTAATTCTTACAAAAGGTCTATCCTCGAAACCCCCAATACGGCCGGTTCCAATTCCAATACAAATAACATTGATGCCTAAAAAGTCACACTCGGTTAAAGCGTTTCTCATTGGGGCCTCACTTGCTCTTCCATCTGTTATTAAAAAAATAGTTTTCTTAGTTTCTTTTCTAACAGAAAGTCTTGCCATAGCTCCTTGCAATGCTTCAGGGGTTGGTGTTCCTCCTTCGCACAAAACATTGAAGCTTTTCGTTGTAACAGCACTCATTTTTTCGTTAAAAGCTTTGGCTATGTGGTTACATGCCACTCGTTCTTCATTGAAAAACGGGTAATACAACACTTCACATTCGCTACCTTTTATAAACTCTATTGCTTGGGCTATGGCATACGCGGCAATATTTGCTTTACGCATTTCAGTAATACCCATAGAACCACTCTTATCTACTAAAATAGAAAAAGCGGAATTAGGTGCCTTAGAGATATTTTCAGTTTGAAATATTCGTGAATTACCAGCTTTAACACCCCACAAAGAACCCGCGCTAAGATCAGAGCCTTGATTATCTAAGTGGCGTTTAACACGGTTGCGTCCATAAACAATGCTATGCAGCGTCATCTTCACGCCTTGTGACAATTTTTTTGCTTCCGGTACCCAATCTGGTAAACCGCAAGCTTTATCGCTCTTAATAGAATGAAATGGTAGCGAGGGTTCAATAAAGGTGTTATCAAATTTCTCATGATATTCCTCCAAATGCTCTTCAGCTTTTTCTTCCATAAGATTACGAATGTCATCATGCATATCATTCATCAAGTCTTGATCAGTTGCATTAACAGCATCATCCAGTTCCTGAATAGCCTTTTCTAAATCTTCACTATCTACTGACTCAGGTAATGCTTCATCACTATGTGAATCAGTATCGCTTTTGTCATTCGAGCTAGAATCAGAATTTTCATTAGAATCAGTTGCATCATCATTAGAATCTGCATCAGCATGGTCATTTGAGTTAGTATCAGCATCATCTTCAGAATCGGCTTCACTATCATCTTTTTCGTTGCCTGGTTCACTTGAGCTATCAGAATTATCATTGGAGTCAGTATCAGCGTCATCGTTAGAGTCGGCATCACTATCATCTTTTGAACTATCAGAATTATCATTGGAGTCAGTATCAGCGTCATCGTTAGAGTCGGCATCACTATCATCTTTTGAACTATCAGAATTATCTTTAGAATTAGATTTCTTTTGATCATTCTGTTTTTTTTCATCTTTTTTATTATCGATTTCAGACTTAAGAAGCTTTAACACTTCTTCAGCTAACTCAATCGCATCTTTAGTTGAATGTAGTCGCCCACATCTAATTACAATACTTTCAAGTTGATCGAATAACTGAGGTACTTTCTTTTTTAACTGTATTCCAGCTAAAGTAGAAAAATCAGCTAGGGTGATTTGTTCTAAATGCTTAAAGCGTCCGGTGTACAAAAGGTATTTTTGTAATGTTGTAATCAAAACATCACTTTCTTTTGGCACCGAAAACAATCCGCGCTTAATACAAATGTTTACTAACTTAACTAGATTTGCTCTGGCTCCTGGATACTCATTACCGACTAATTTTTCAATACGAACATCTTCAAAGATGTTAGTTAATTGTCTTACTAGTTTGTTGGTTATAGAATGCCAGTGATTAAAATTAGTATGTTTACAATGGCCATTTTCATGGTCAATCATACCCTCTAACATATCTAGGTATTCAGGGTCTTCAAAGTTGCCAAGAGGTAATACAGTTGTTTTTCCTGATGTAGCAGCTTGTGTGCCTTGAATATTAATATTTGAAGCTGCACCCGTATTCATTTTCTGCAAAAGAGTGAATTTTCGCAAAAGCGCTTTTTTCTTTCTTGCAATGGCTGCGGGTGTTAGTTTCGGTTCAGCTTTTAAAGTAGTCATATGTATTCCTCCACAATGGTATAAATTCACTGGGAGAAATACATACCCCAAAAGGGAAATGAATTTCCCCTAGTGGGTTTGGTTTTTAGTTTAAATTAGAAAAAGAAACCACTGGTAGTTACTGTCTGTGACACTGACACCGGGTTTACTTCCTCTTGGATGGTTGACTCAAAATTTCCTTGTTCATCAAGAACAATTTCATTTTCATCTGCAATAAATGATTCGCTATCAAAAGTAACCTGAGGTTGTTCAACTTCATATGAAGCATCATCAACCAACTCATTTACATCAGTTGATTCAGTAGCTGTAGCTTCGAAACTAGGTTCAGAGGCCACTACTTCACTACTATTATCAATTACTATATCAACGTTATTTTGTTGAGCCAGTAGCTGTTGTTCTTGAGCTAAAGCTTTTTTACGACGTATCTCCTCAAGTTGCGCTAGCAATTGAGCTTCTTCATCTAAAACTTCAGGGTTTTGGTTTGCTGCAATTAAAGCGTCTTGTTCCAACTGAGTTCTTTCAACTTCAGCTACTTTTGCCGCTATTTGGTTAACACCAGAAGCATGTAACTTAAGTTTATGTGGGTCAGTCATCATCATAATGTGTTGCATTAACACAGAGAAATGGGTACCTCTTATTTTGCCTGTCATAGGAAGTGCTTTATCTAGAAGTTCATCAAATACATCGACAACCCCTTCAAAAACACTATCAAGCATATACAAAGAAAACACCTTGTCTCTTAAACGACGAATGGGTCTTTTAATGTCCTGAGTACACTCATCTTTTAGTGAACCGCTAGAGGCGCCATCTTTAATCGTAAGAGAGTCCTTAAGTAAGCTTTGAGCTTCTTTAGAAATATCTTCAAATAATTGAGCTGCAGCTTCACCAACCATATCAGTTAGATCTTCCTCAACTCGTGGCGTAAAACGCATTGGCTTATAAATGCGCAGACGAAAACGTGATCTCACATCTTCGACACTCATATAACCATCACGAATAACACTTTCAAGACCTGGATGTGAATCGCACCATTCAGATATTAATTGCTCATACTTGTTACAAAAATCATCTACTTTTACTTCGTATTCAGCAACATGTACTTCGGCCTCTTTAAATAGTTCAGGTAGTAAGTTATCGGCTACTAGATAGTTACCAAAAAATTTAACTCCATACTTATTAAATAAGCGGCTCATACGTGAAGCGAACTGATTACAGAAACTCAAATGAGTTTTAGTATCTAAAAGCGATTTTCTGCCTGGCGATACTAAGTCACTCGGCAATTCTACATTCGCTCCAGAAGTATCTAACGCAGTAACTTTACCTTCACTAAATGTTTTTTTGCCTGACCAGTTACGAATTTCGTAGCCTAGTATTGAGCAGCCTTGTTTCAATTGTTCATGTTGATTCAACATGTTCGTTGTAGCATCAGCAGCATCAGTAGCGATTACATTAGGTGTAGTAGTTAGTTGTGACATGGGTATTCCTCCGATAGGTAGTTTTACCCCAAAGGAATACCTGACACATTTACTCCTAAAGGAATAATGTAGGTATTCCCTATAGGGCGTTAGTGGTTTTTTAAGTAAATTTGCGATCAGCAGCAATATAAAAACACTTACCAGTGTCTATATATTTTTTGTTTATCTTTTCGCGTATTTTTTTTGATATATAAACTTCGGCTTTTTCGGCTGAGCCATCAAAGTCGGTGCTTAAAGGTTTGTGGTAGTAAATAAGTTGGGAACCATTAGGCTCTGTATACCAAGTATGAACGCCACGATTATCTAAACCGATAGACCATAACTTGGTAGTACTATTTCCAGTAGGTGCCTCTAATGTTGTAAAAACAACAGAAGAAACATCTTGCTCAGGTGAAGAACGATATTCTATTTCCGCAACTGATGTAGCTCCCTTACTTACTTTCCCGCAGTTGTTGCCTTACTGTCAAAATCTGGGTTTTTAAAATCATCACCAAAAATTCTATAACAGATAGAGTGAACTGCTGGCTTATCTTCATCATCGAGGCTGTTTCCAAAAACAAAGTCGAATGACTCTTTGATTGGTACAGATTTAGCGCCAAAGATAGTCATATAATCAGCCCATGCAATTAAAACACGTGTTGAAAATGCACATCCTAAACGCTCAGTAGGTAGTTTAAGTTTAGCCAAATCCTCAGGTGTCATTGCTTCAGCTTCAAGCTGAGGTGCACGTAACGCCTGTCTCATTTCCTTAGCTAGTTTAACCATACGATGACGGGTTTTTTTCGAAATATCAGAATAAGAAGCAGAAATAATACTATCTTCTATAGCTTCTGAAGGGTAATCACATTCAATAAATGCAAATCGGCGTCTAAATGCTTCATCTAATCGCTGACTTGTATGATAACGCCCAGTTAAATCTCCCCCACCATTCGTATTGCCAGTAGCGCAAAAACGAAAGTTTTTATGAGGTTCAATAATTTCACCAGTATCATCTAATTCCCATGGCTTGTATTCAGCGGGCGTATGTAATTTGCTCAAGAAATCTCCTGAACCTTTATCACATTCATCCATTATCTGAACCCAACCATATTTCATAGCTTTAGCAACCGAACCATAACGAAACGGTGTTTTATCTCCAAACAATACATAAGAGCCCTGACCTTTTTCTGGTCTTAAGCTTTCATTAACTGCAGTTAAAGTAACAGGCCAGTTCATACGATCCGCAAACCAAAGAAGCATCTCTGTTTTACCTGTGCCAGTTTCACCAAACATAAACATTGAAAGTTTACGAGTACCAGCACACCACCAAGCCAAAAGTGGTCTTAGTACATCTCTTTGAGGGATGTAGTTCGGATTACTTTTAATGCATTTTGGGTGACGATGTTTAGGGCGTAATACCTTAATTAAACCTTTCGGTACATGAGGATAAAATGCTACTCCTGCATCCACTTCTTCCATTTCACTCCAACGAGGGTCGCTGTAAACAATGTCTTCAATCATTGGGTTTTTAAGATCCAATAGACTAATTAACTGTTCATTTGACATTTGACTCGCTGTTTGACGAGTAATAACGTTAGTTTTTGCAGTAGGTTGAGTGTTTGTTGCTGTATTCATAAGTATTTCCTCCACGGAATTATAGAAACCCGAAAAGGACAAACAACTATCCCATAAGGGTTAATTTTCTGCCCTTGTGGGTTGGTTGGTTTATTTTAAAAGTTAAATGTCGAACTCTGACTCAGAAGGATTCTGAATAAAGTACAACTTTGGTTTAATGCGATTAATAACACCTGACATATCTAAGCCAATCTCGCTAGCTAAGTTATCTAGTTTTTCAGAATGTAATAAATCAAAAGTTTTATCCCATTTCGCTTTGCTTGTAGAAGCTTTTCGAAATGAAGATAGGAACCAATCAGCTAAATGATCTTTAAATAGACGAGAGTTACACTCACGTCGAGTTAATTTAGCGTCCGCTACAAGTGCAATAACAGACTCATCAAGCTTAGTAAGTAACGTAATGACGTCACGAGTTTGGCTTACAAAATCATAGTTATTTAATGCAGCAAGAACACCATCACGTATATCATCTGGTCTATATGCAATAGCAGCACAAAGCTCTTTAAAGCTTTCTGATTCTTGCCATTCCAATATTTCTAAACGAGTGTTAGTACCTGGTTTAGTTTGACGTAGCATCTTTAAATGTTCATTCAACATACCGTCCCATAGGTCCAATACATTTTCATCCGTCCAATTAATGACTAAATCGTCTGCACTAGCATCATACTCATCATTAAACATAAGTATGTTATTAGGTAGATTTTCAGAAGCATTATGATGACGAACAGTAATTCCATCAGATGCAAGAGACACACTAGATTTTCCATTGTTCAAAGAAACTGAGTTTGGAGTAGTTTTTAACTTTGAACTAAATACCTTCTTCTTAACTGATTTTGAATTAGCAGCTAAAGGTTGAGTATTTGAAAATAGATCTATTTGATAAGTACCGTTAGTTTGTTGCATGTTTAATTCCTCCACAGAATAATTACTGCGAAAGCAAGAAACACAAACTACCGGTAGGCAGGAAGTAATTTCCTGCTTGGCAGATTGGTTTTTTAATGGTTTAGTTGTTTTCGTTGATGCCTAATTTCAATTCACATTCACCTTCGATTTGAATTAAGCTTTTGCCTAAATCATCTTCTTTAAGTTCTGTAAATTTTCGGCCGTTTTTAGTCTTTTCTTCAGTCATGATGAAACGTTGTCTGCTACCTATTGAGAAATAAATATGCATACGCTTTGAAGCTAGTCGATGACCAACAGTTCGGTGACGTAAGATTGGACCTTTGCTTATCTGAGCTAATCTGAAATGTAAGCTTGCCATGAGCTTTCCTTAACAAGATGCAAAGTAAAGTTCATTGGCTAGGTTTAGTGCTCTTTCAGAAGAAAATAATAAACAATCACGTTCAGAATTATCGCGAGCTAAAGCGGACTTTCGTCTTAATCTTGAAGCTCGGCGTTTTAAATATGCAGAAGTGCGTTTAATATTTTTTGAATCAGAATCGTTTGTTGTAAAAGACATATAATAACCTCAAGGTAAAAATCGAGAGGCAAAAATACATCCCAACGGGTGCAAAATGGCTTCCCGATGGGTAGTAAGTATTGAATTAAAATTTTAAAGAAAGATTGATAACAATAATAAATTATTGATTTCTGCTCCCATAAAATTCTTCTCCATTCCAAGTTTCATTTATCTGCTGCACTTCATAATTAGCGTTAGTTTGTGAACTTGGCTGATTACTACGTGGTTGGGCATTAAAATGTTCGGGCTGCGGTGTACTTTGAGCATATTGCGAATTTTGACTCTGATTACCTTGCATAGCATGATTATTAGAGTTTGGTTTAACATTGCTTTGAGTGTTTTGAGCTCGATATTGATTGGGATGGTTAGGTTGACTAGTTTGATTCTGATTTGCTTGTCTAACTAGTTTTTTAACTGAATACGGAGTATGAGAAATAATAGACTCGACTTGTATTTCAGTTAACATATGACCTTCATTACCTACTTGTCTTTGTGTTAAATATCCTTTTATTACTAATTCATCACCTTTCCAAAAACCACCATTACTGTTGATTTTTTTAAGAAGATTTTCATTGAATTTGATGTTCATCCAAGTATGGCGTTCATTAAATCCACTTTGTCCTTCTGGTTTAGGCCAATAGGTAGTTTGAACAATAGATGTATAAGCAAAGCTTTTTTCTCCTTGTTTAACTATTAAATCTTTTCCTAAAGTACCGCCAAAAGTAACTGTATTTTCATTTGTTTTAATCATTTGTATAGCTCCACAGGGTTTAATTATTAACAACATTAATTGAACGCGTAAGCAGAGCTGGTACATTTTATCCCGAAGGGTAAAGTGTTGCTCTACCCGTTCGGGAAATAAAACTATCTAAAAGAAAGTAAATTCATTTAAACAGATAACAAGGACCGATTATTTAACAGATGGTCTAGGGCTGATTTCTCAGTTTTAGAGTAGTGAGGGCTACTTGGGTGTGACTTTAACAATTACAGAGTAATTGGGCCTAAGAGGAAAATAATCCGGTAAGGCTGGTCACGGGTAGCATTTAATAATTTCGACAATTCATAACCAAAAAGGAATTGGGTGAAAGACCTAAAAAGGTAAACGAAAAAATTAAAGTGCTGGTTGAAATTCATTTATCGTGGACTTACTCATCTCTGCCAGATATATATTTGCTGAAGATATTCAACAAAAAAAATTTTAAACTACCTAGGAGGGTGATCTCTGCAGTAGCTGCCTGTTTGAAAAATTAATTACAAATAGGACTATATGATTATGTTCATGGAATTAATAAACTCCAATAACCTCACCCTCTCTAGTGTGCCCTCTATAACGAGCCCATCTATTGAGTTTTTCATAAATAATCGATTGGTTTGGTAAATTTCGGAGCAATTGACCTCGTAGCTTAATCACCTTTCCAGTGTCAAAATATACAACGTTAGATTCAACATCGTACAAGCCACAAACATCTTCTGCAGTATTATTATTCATCATTTTTCCCAGTTAGTTCAGATCCACCATCTAAAGCTACTAAACTTAAATAGATTTAGAAGGGGGATCTGACTGGGATATTCAATAGCGAAAAGTAAACTTTGGCTGCCTAAGGCAAAAAAATTTTACTTACTTAATGTTTCTATTTAGCCGCTATTGAATATGATGATCATGAATAAAATAATTTAAACACGATGCTGCCAATATAAATGAATGTTAATAATTAGGTTAAAACATAAATTTAATATTGAGCAGCAATAGTTATATTTTAAATTCAGACTTACGAGATTTTAATAATTTAATACATAAAGATTTATATATTGTATTTTTTTTAACCTGTAATTCTAAAAATGATGTTGGAACTTCTGACCATAATTTACCTGCGTGCATACCAAAATTAACTGTACTATTTTCATTATATGAAGAAAGTAAAGGTGATTGGTTACTAATAGGCTTGGCATTAAGTTCAATTGGTGTATCAGCTGTTTTATATTCATGGTGAGCTTTCGCAGCAAAATGAATAGTAAAGTTAATAGCACCGATAACAACAAATGATGTAATAATAAATGTAAACATAGGTATTTCCTCCGAGTGGTTTAAAAATAATTTTTAAACTAACTAAAGAAACACATATATAATTCCCATCAGGAAAAATTTGTATTTCCTGTTAGGATAAAAATTTGGTTAAATCTACCGAAAAGTTTAGAACTAATTGGCAGTTGGTTTAAACACAATTAAAAGATATTAATCGAGCTTACTTTTGATTCAGTTGGGAGTAAAAAACACAACTCTTCTAATATTAAAACAAGTACCGGTGAAGGTAAGTGGGATAATAAGGACATAAGTCAAAGAAGAAATTTTCATAATTATAATACTTAAAAACACATCAAAAGTCAGGCTTAAATACCCCCTAAGTGACGATTATGTAGCACTATATGAGGGTATATAATCAACGCATTAATTATTCATCATCATTTTTATTTTTCAGAGCTTCCAGTTCTTTCTGCACCTTAGCTAATTGTTCAGACACTTCCGTTGGGAACGTCTCTTGTAAAAATTGAGATGGCGGTTTTGATTTACTAGACCCTGTTGTACTAGGCCCATAATTAAAACTTAGATTTAGCTCATCCACCGCACGTGTCATTCCTACATAATACAACCGCCTTTCCTCAGGCACTCCGCCGCTAGACTCTCCTTCCAACGCTTTATTAGACGGGCAAACTCCTTGGTTAGATGCTGCAATCCATACTTGCTTCCACTGCAGGCCTTTAGATGAGTGTAAGCTGCTAAGGGTTACAACTCCTTTTTCTGGTTCATCATTGTCTCTCGAATTTGGAGCAAGGTTTTTTGAAATCATTTCAACACGGTCTACGAAACCACCATCAATTTTCAATCCCTGTAAAATATCCCCAACTACTTCAATTAACCTAGCTTCCTTTCCCTTTGCTAGCCTCGCTGTTTTAAGGAATTCTACAAGTGTAGTAATTCTCGTAGAGATAGAAGAGCTATCATTAATATCACTCCCCCATTCTAAAAAGTTTTGATGAAGTTGTTCTGTCGCTTGGTGCCAATCAATCCATGCTGGTGGCATATATTGAACAAAGGGCACACGTTGTTGCATTATACTGTTATTGATTAATGTAATTACTTCCTCTTGCTCACCTAACCAACCTAATATCTCACCTATAAAACGAGTATCCCTAGGTCTTACTAAGCTCCAAAAGAATTTAAGACAAATATTAGCGGTATTATCATCCCAAAAGTTTTTGCCACCCAAACGCTTGTAAGGCAAGTTATGTAGCTTTAAGTAACCCTCTATCTCATCTAATATTCTGTTCGTTCTTGCCAATACAGCCCAATTTTCATTATTTGACGTTATAGCCTGAATTATGGCTTGATACTCATCAGCCTGACTAAGGTAGCCCAATACATTAACCGTTCCACCTGGTTCATGAGTTGAATGCATTTCCTTATAAACCCTGTCCTCATTAAACTCGATAAGCCTCTTTGAGGCGCTTAATATTTCAGGCTTACATCGGAAGCAGCTTTTCAATATGTAGCCAGTTGCATTAAAATCACGCTGAAATTGAAGTAAATTTTCATAACCTCGGGCATTTCGAAACGAATAAATACTTTGATCATCATCTGCTACACAAACAATCTTGGCTCCTAACTCCCCATGAATTTGCACCCATGAATATTGAATATCACTACAATCCTGAAATTCATCTACAAGTATATGAGTTGCATCCCAAGGCTTTATTTCTCGTGATTGAACACCTAAGTACGCACGTCTAGCAATCTCATTGAAATCTTGCAGATTATTTTGCTTCATAAGAGTTCTGTATGAGTCATAAACTTGCCAACCTTGACAAGTGTAGTCTCCATTAATAGGCTCAGGTTTCAACATTTGACCGTATTTGTTAATCCAATCCATTGCCTCATCAGTTTCCATGCTTGTTAAGCCTACCTGCCTTAAAGCTCGCTCAATAAAATTATATTGCTCACCGCCAACTAACGTTCGCTTCTTTTGACCACCAGCACTCCTAGCTTGTTTTCCAAAAAGACTATCAAAAGTAGATGCCATAACCCTACGTTGATTAGATGGTGCTATCTTAGCTCCAAGCCTTTCAGTAAGCTCAGTTGCAGCCGCTTTAGTAAAAGTTATTAATAGAACTTTATTTGACCTGTTTTTTTTAAGTAGATTATCCGCTAACTGGATCATCGTATGGCTTTTACCCGACCCTGGAAGTGCGCAACAAAGTGTGTGTTCGTCACTATCTGCTACTAATTGTTGGTCAACGGTTAAACCTGACATTTTAAATACCTTTGCTATTTCAATTGTGCGTATTAAACATCAAATGCCATCAACTTACGAGTTCAAAGTTTGTTGTTTTCAAGTGGGTTACTCGTTAAGGAAGTAGATAAAAAGGTCTACAAGTCACAGAAAACAATGGTTTTTCTTAATACTTTTGTTTAAAAAATACTTATTACTGTCGGTGGACATTAAATTTTGTTACCATGAGGGGTTAGTGTAGGAAAAGCATCTTACACATGTAAATAACTCTGGAAAATAATCAATCACTGTCTACACTGTATGTATGGACAGTGATACTTTCAGGATGATTTATGACATACCTTGTACACTCCAGCGATGTCTTCAAAGAGACTGAGCTACAAAAACTGGATGATGGTACATTCCATTGCCAACCTTCCAATGACAATATCGGTTCGTTACCAACACTCTTTTCGCAAGATGGCATCTTCAATCACGAAGCCAACAGTTACCTGTTTTATCTCAAGGCCGTAAAGAAGGCAGAAGACCTATCTCCCTGCGCACAGGCATTACGTGCCTACTATCAATTTCTTGAGGACAAGGGGTTGAACTGGGATAAATTCCCACCAGTCAAACGGCTCAAGCCAACTTACCTGTTCCGCTCCCATCTACTCAAGAAAATAAAGCAAGGCGAGCTTGCACATAGCACAGCCAGTGTTCGTATGAACCAAATCGTCAATTACTATAAGTGGCTAATGCATGATGGTTACTTATACGTAAAGAGTGAGAAGGAAGCGCCATTCAAAATGGAATTCCTCTCTGTTCAGAATCGTGGGATGCTTGCCCACGTATCTCCAACTTTCATTGTTGAGACCAGTGATTTACGCATAAAAGTACCGAGGGATGCCGATAGTAAAAACATCAGGCCACTATCCCCATTAAGCCGTGATGCTTTTGGTACTTTAACGCACCACCTTCCACAAACGTCAGAAGAGTTACGCTTACAAGTCTTGCTTGCGACTGATACAGGTATGCGGGTTGAAGAAGTAGCAACCCTAACACTAGATGCGTTAGATACTGCAACTCCACTTGCTGAGAGCCAACATCGCTTTGAAATTCTATTGTGTCCCCGCTCTACAGGCGTACAAACCAAGTTCCTAAAAACTCGAACTATCGAGATATCATCGAACTTGCTCCAATCATTGAATGAGTATCGAATTTCAGAACGCCGCCTTAAGCGTGTTACTAGGCTTAACGAGAAAATAGAACAATTACACAGCGATGCTGTCAGCTTTACCCAGAAGACCATTGAAATACTAGAGCGTTGTGATCGTCACGAACCACTTTTTGTCAGCCAACAAGGTAATCCTGCTACGGGTAAATCCATTGAAGCTCGATGGATTGAGTTCAGGGCAGAAATAAAACGGGCAGAGCCATCATTTGCCCATCGCTTCCATGATTTACGTGCCACTTATGGCACTTATCGACTCAATGATATGTTAGCGGCGAATTTGCCCGTAACTGAGTGCATGGAGCTGCTAATGAGCTGGATGGGACATAAAGACGAAAGTACCACTTGGAAATACTTGCGTTACTTAAAACGCAAAGAAGCCTTCAAGGTGAAATTTGGCATCCTTGATAGCATCATGCACGAAGCGCTAGGAGGTGACGATGAGTAACGTCACTTACCTAAGTAATTGGAAGCCTGAGCTATGCATTAATCTAAGCATTATGGGTGAAAATTGTCTCGCCGATTTCAATCGTTTTTTCTTCAAAGGGGTTCCCAAAACTGAGCGGTTGCAACGAGGAGAGCAGTTTGAAGATGCTGGTCGTAAAAGTTTCATCTTTCAGGTAAAAGGCCGATTTGATGAAAAAATTGAAGAAGGTAGTAGCAGTTGTTGGCTCTACTCCATATTTTTGGAAACCTCTCAGTACCTCAAGTTATGCGACGCAATTAATTCGCCAGCATTTACCCAAAAATCACTAGAACAGTATATGTCTAAATTGCAAAACAACGTCATGTTAGGAGTACTAAAGAGTAGTACATATAAGATAAAGCATAGCAAAATGAACGCACTCTTTACTCAGTATCTAGAGTTACCACATAGCTACTTTGATAATGTAGTGATAATGGATAGCAGAGATACTGAATCTTTTGAATCGTATACGCGCAGTGATTTAAACAAACTTCTCCCCTTTTTAAGGCAAGTCTTCAAACAGACTTACAAGCAGTTTATCGAAGCTCCTGACAAACATATTAATGCATGGCGAGTCGTTCCTACGATGACATTTGAGTGGAAAGGCGAGGTTTATCCTTTGTGTGCCGGTATTTCAAAAATGATGAGTGCAGCTACATATCTTTTGGCGTATTACACCTATACTAACACCAGTAATTTACTTCAACTAAAACAACCAAATAACGCTTCAATGTCTACGGGGGATGCATGGTACACCATGCCAGCATTCAAGCGTCGTGCTTTTAAAACTATCCAAGTTGAGATGGGAGCTCATGAGTTGGAAGTACCCAAATATGCATTAGATTTTTTCGATAAGCTAATTAATGCTTCAAAAATAATAAATGCAAATAACGACGCCACACTGCTCCAAACAGTGACCTTCCAAAAAGCAAAACCCTTAACATCGAGAACACTACAAGCCTTCACAAAAATCTGGGTTGAAAAGCACTTTAGCTTTACCGACCAACTAGGACGACGATTACGTCCTGTCATTAGCCGTTTTAGAGAGACAGGCTCTCAATTAACCTCATATCATCAAGGAGAAATGGTTAATAACCTCATGCTTAACAATACGCCCAACACCCGCAGACGTCACTACAGCGAGGGAAATAAGCAGATAAATAACGGCATGATGCAAGATACGCTGTTAATTCGGGAGGAGCAGATCAAGAGCGGAGTTAGTACTCAGCAAGCACAAGAAAACCTTAATATTAAGGTACTGGTCATAGAGGAAGAGAACAAGATTAACCATCCCAATTTAAGCCGTACCTCTAATGGTGGTAGCTGCGCTGCCCCATTCGGTGAAAAGTCACGAAAGTATACCAAGAAAGCTCAAGCGCAAGGGCTTGCCAAGAAGGGGGAGCGATTAGCCTGTGCCGATCTACTGGGGTGCTTTGGCTGCCCTGACCAAATCATTGTGCAGTCGGTCTCAGATATCTGGTGTCTTCTCTCCTTCAAGGCCTGCATTGAGGAGTCACTGTACCTTCATTTAGATGCCCGCCATTACCGAAAAAACTTTGAGGATATCGTACAGTTCATTAAGCAAAAGATACTGCCGAATATCAATAAACGGTTATTGAGGCTGGCAGAAACCAAGCTCGACGATGATGGCTACCACCCCGCTTGGGATGACAGTGAGTCCGTTTTAGGGTTAATTCCAAAATCAATGGCCGAGGTAGGGTAATGGATACATCTAAACTCTATTTACCCGATTTTCCACAGCAACATAAAGTTGAAGACGTTGATGTAGTTACACTCTGCCATGAGGGACGATTTGAAGAGTTAGATGCAGTCGTCATCTGCAAAGACAAAAAGGGCAACGTTACTGCTACCTTCGGGCAAAACAATTGGGATTGCTTTCCTTTCTCTCGAAAGAAAGATAAAAACAATCTAAACACAAAGGAATTCAAATGTGCTCCTAAATTACAGCGAGAGCTTAAGTTGCTGACTTTTGGCTGGTTATTCAATAAAAGCCCTAAACAAAAAAAAGCAGTAAAGTTCTCAAGTGTTCGCACTCGACTAAGTAGTATAAAGGTAGCTTATAGTTTCTTGATGGAGAGTAACTATAATTCATTGAAAGATCTTGGCTCACCTGTTGTTTGGGCTGAGTTTGAGCGCTTCTTGCAAAAATGTAGCTATGCCCAAGGAACCATCGAGTCGACTTTCGTGGCAATAAATACCGCCATAAATGATGAGTCATGGCACAAACTTGAGCTTGGCCTTAATCCAATAAAGTCAAATATTGAAGCAAGACGGATAAATTCAAATGAAGCACAACAAACTCTTGTTATACCTGAACGTCTATGTGATGCAATTTATGGAAAAGCTATAGAACTGGTCAACGGTGCTCACCCACATAGACAATTAATTTTGGATATTGAGAAGTCTCTACAGCATAACTATGAAGAGGGGGTGCGCAATCTTGAAGAAAAAATAAAGCAAGGGAATCGTTACTCCTTCATGGGTGAGGACGGTAGCATTGATAAGCGAAAATACATTTCCGCAGCTCAAGAATTACAACCACATAAAGTTAAAGACCTTGTCGCTCCATTAGCAGCTAAAGTACTAAGTATTAGACTAAAAAATGGAACGGACTTTAATCGCTACTGGGGTCAACTAACTAATGCTTGCTATATCGTTTGTGGAGGCTTCAGTGGTATGCGAGATTCCGAAATCGATAAATTAACGCCTAAAAGTTATTACAAGGATAGCTTTGAAGGACGTGATTTTCACCTGCTGCAATCTCACACTTTTAAGTTAGGCCATAAGCGAGAAACATGGATCACAGCCTCATCGTCCAAAACTGCAATAGAGTTAATGACCACATTAACTGAAGAATGGCGCAAAGAAGTCACTTACCCAGATAAAAAATACAAAGACTCCATTTGGGTAAATAAAACATATCGCTCCAAGCCCCCCGCATTGATTACAGGCTGGAATCACCGACTACAGCGCTTTTGTAAGCAGTTCAATTTCATTGTAACTGAAGAGGATTTCGCAGAATGCCTTGAGTCAAACCCTCGCTCATTAAACCGTGTGAAAAAAGATGTAACGGTTGGAAATCCTTGGCACATAACAACTCATCAGTTTAGGCGCACTTTGGCCTTTTACTGCATTAAGAACCGTCTAGGAACATTGGTAGCGCTCAAGCAACAGTTCAAGCACTTATACCTCGCGATGACCGAGTGGTACACCAATGGTGGGAAGCTAGCGAGCCTACGGGATCTAAAAGTGGACGAGCAAGTGCAAAATGCACTCGATGAAATCAATGCAGAAACCACCGCGAATAAAATCTTCAAACAATGGCACACAAATGAAACGCTATCAGGCACTCATGGCAAAGCGATCATGAAAATGCGTGGTGATGTACCAACCATTTATAGCTCTTGGGACGTTATATACAAAGCAGTCAAGGATGGAAAGTTAACGCTTCATGGTTCCATGCACAGTTATTGTAAGTCAGGTTATGATTGCGATATGGATGGTGTGGTCACCCCCCAATTCTGCGTGGACTGTGGCTCTGGTAGTAGCATCATTGACGAACGACAGGCTAAATGGTGGCGAAAAAAGCACCGCAGTCTAGTTGCTTACATGGAATCTGGCGAAGATATTTCAGTAAGTGAACATAGCCACTATGTCACTCAAGTAAGAGCCGCAGAGAAAGTCATGGCTGACTTTGATATGCCCTTCACGCCTTTTGAACCTGATTTGAAGGTAGCGAATTTATGAGTAAGAGCGAAAATACACGACTAGCATTAGAGGCTGCCCTAGAAAGAATTAAACAAGGCAAGCCTAAGCGCATCCCTACTCATCGTAAGCTCAGTGTGAGAGCGGTTGAGGAAGAAGCTAACCTAGGTAATGGCAGCGGCTATTACTACCCTGAGTTTGTTGAGAAAGTGAAGCAAACTAAAGCAGAGATTGCGGCAGGAAAAGGTGAAATCATCCAGCCAGAGATACAGACAGTACGCACTAAGCTCAAAGAACAGAAACGTATCAAGGAAAACTTTAAGGCTAAGTATGAGGCTGAGAGAGAGAAACTAGCCCTATTCGCAGCTTCACAGCACCACCTTAACGACAAGTTGGTTCAAGCGTTGGCTCATATAGAAGGTTTGGAGTTTGAAAATTCCCAATTACGTGAAGAGTTAGCTCAACTAAAGCGAAGTAAGGTTGTTTCAATTAAGTAACGTTGAAGAGGTGTATTAAAACTTACTCTATACCTTCAAGCTTTTTCTTAATGTGGTCGATAAGGTTTTTCTTGTCGGCCTCATTCAACTTATCTATCAAGCAGACAAGCTCTGCAGAATCAACATCCTCACAAAAAAAGTAGCTCAATGGCACTCCAAGCTCATCAGCAATTAACTTCAAGGTTTGAGCATCCGGTGTATGCTTCCCTTTCTCATACTGATTCATTCTTGGCCACCTATGTT
Source organism: Pseudoalteromonas sp. TAE79 (assembly GCF_000498015.1). NCBI lineage: Bacteria > Pseudomonadati > Pseudomonadota > Gammaproteobacteria > Alteromonadales > Pseudoalteromonadaceae > Pseudoalteromonas > Pseudoalteromonas sp. TAE79. The sequence goes on along the minus strand of NZ_AUTL01000119.1, from coordinate 2,426 downwards.
AGCCCATGTCATGTTTGATAAATGCGCCTTCTCCCATCTAGAAAATTAGTTCTTGATACGTTTAGTACAAATGGATATATACTGTAAGCGTCCGAGCAACGACACCTAGCAGAGTGGATTTAATTAATTGAAAATGCCGTCAGTTTCTACTGGAGGTATTATGCAAAAAAGAACCCTTAATGACTGGCAAAAATTGATTGAGCAGCAACAAACCAGCGGCTTATCTATTGTCGCATTTTGTAAAGAAAACATGTTACCCACTTCAAACTTTTATAAATATCGGTCTAAGTTACAAGACGCTGCAAAAGCACCTAAATTGGTGAAAGTGCAAAACAAAGCCATTCCCCATAAAGTGAATGCCTCAATCACGTTATCTCATGGTGAAACTCATTTAACTATACCAACCTCATCTGAGCCTACATGGGTGGCTAATTTAATAAAGGCGCTGCAAGCATGAACATGTTTATTGATGTGCCCGACGTGTACCTTTGCAATCAGTTTGTCGACTTCAGAAAATCCATTAATGGCTTAGCGGCCATTGTTGAAAGTGAACTCGAACTGTCAGTGCTATCCGGTGCCGTGTTTGTTTTTTGTAATAAAAGCCGAGATAAGCTGAAGATATTGTATTGGGATAACACAGGCTTTGCCCTGTGGTATAAACGCCTCGATAAGCACAAATTTAAATGGCCGAAAAACCTCAGCGCCGACACCCTAAACTTAACCGAGCAACAATTACACTGGTTATTATCTGGGTATGATGTCATAGGGCATCAACAAATCAACATCGAAAACGCTAGCATTATTTAGATCGTCGCGGGATCAATATTAACCATCGCATTAAGCTAGTTTACGGTAAAAAACATTATAAAATAAAAGGATGAATATTGATGTTAACCGCCTTCCAAACGATCCGGCGTTGCTTAAAAAGCTGTTGGTAGAGCACGCTGAAAAGTTAGCGCAAGCGACTGCGAGAAACCGGTATCTAGAGGAGCAATTCCGCCTAGCGCAACAAAAACAATTTGGTAAAAGTGCCGAAGTCTTTGACGCACAAGGTGAATTGTTTAATGAAGCCGAAGACATCATTGAGCAACCTGATGAGCTTGCTACGCAAGAGATTAGCTACACTCGCAAAACACCAAAGCGCAAACCATTACCCAAAGACTTACCCCGTGAGCAAGTGATTCATGACATTGCCGAAGAAGACAAGTTGTGTAACTGCTGTGGTAATGAATTGCATAAAATGGGTGAAGACGTCAGCGAAAAGCTCGACTTCGTCCCCGCAAAGATAAAAGTCATTGAGCATATTCGCCCAAAGTACGCGTGTCGTGAATGTGATAAGTCAGGGTCGAATAACAGTATTAAACAAGCCAAGATGCCAAACATGGCCATCAACAAAGGCATGGCCACGTCCAGTTTGTTAAGTCAAATCATCACCAGCAAATATCAATATGCACTGCCACTGCACAGACAAGAGTCGATGTTCAAGCAATACGGCATTGAGCTTAGCCGTAAAACCATGAGTGACTGGGTACTCGTCGCATCCGCTACCTTGTTTGAACCGCTGATACAACGACTGAAACACGCGTTACTTAAACAGCCTGCGATACATGCCGATGAAACGACGGTCAATGTGGTCAACGCCGACAAAGTAAAAAGTTACATGTGGCTATATTGTACCGGCACGGATTCGCCATCGGCTATAAATAAACACAACCCAATACCAAACATTGTGCTTTACGACTATCAAAACAGTCGGGCAGCTTCCTGTGTGCTTAATTATCTGGATGGCTATTCGGGCTATTTACAGGTTGATGGTTATCAAGCGTATGCACAAACGCAATCAACACTAGTTGGTTGCTGGGCCCATGCACGTCGTAAATTTATAGAAGCAAAACACGTGCAGGGTAAAAACAAGACAGGCAAAGCCGACGTAGTCTTGAGTCTTATTCAAAAACTGTACGGCATTGAATCAAAACTCAACGATAAAACACCAGAACAAAAGCATGAAATAAGGCAAGAGCAAGCGAAACCTATTATCGATAAACTGCATAAATGGCTAGAGCAAAACCAGCCACGTTTAGTCGGGAAAACCAAGTTAGCAGAGGCAGCAACCTATCTCGCTAATCAATGGCATAAACTTATAGTTTACCTTGAAAATGGTCAGCTTAATATCGACAATAACCGCGCCGAGCGTGCTATCAAACCATTTGTTATTGGCCGTAAGAACTGGATGTTTAGCCAAACCTCACGCGGCGCAATAGCAAGCGCTCACCTATACAGCATCATCGAAACAGCAAGATCCAACGGCTTAACGCCATTTGATTACATCATGCATTGCCTCGATGAGCTTTGTCAGCCTGAGCCAGACATAGAACAATTATTGCCTTGGAATATCAATATCTAGGTGATGATCACCGGACGTTTAC